>JAKJEK010000156.1 GCA_022705465.1 Patescibacteria group bacterium
ATGAACTCGATAAAATGGCGGTTAACTGGCTGGCTTGCGAGATTGACGAGATATTAAAACCGCATCCCGATCCAAACGTTTTGGTAAATTACGTCTACTCGACTATTGAAAAGAACATAAAGACAGGGGATGCGAGAATATCAGCGGCGGATAATGAAACCCAGTGCAAGTTGGCGATTTTCATCCTGGTTTTTAAACCGGATACTCCCCTGCTTCAGTTTTGGGCAATTAGGCGTGCTTATCCGGAGTGGTCGAGCTGGTCGGTGGACGAGGTGAAGCGATTCGCCCGCAGTTTTGATCCATACTACAACAAGGTTGACAAGATTCTCTTGAACCCGCTGCGTAAGCGGTATTTGCAGTTTGCCAAGCGGTATATCGCGCCATTTATTTTGCTTAACAAGCTAGTTAATTCTAATAAGATTAATTTGCACACCGTACAGGAGAAGCCGGCATTACTCAAGAATCTTCTAGTGGAGTTGTATGACCAGGAAGTGGTAGAGGCGCGGCAGAAAGTGTGGCGGGGAACAACCAGGGCGCTGCTCTTTGTGTTTCTGACAAAAATTTCCTTGGCTTTTATCCTAGAGGTACCAGTTGATCGTTTCTTGACCGGTGAGATTAATTATCTTTCTTTAGGCATAAATGTTTATTTGCCGCCGCTATTAATGCTGGTGGCTGGTACCTTTGTTAAAGCGCCGCCGGCTCAAAACCGGATGGTGGTGGCCGATGCGGTGAGTAATATTTTATATCACGATAAGATCAATAATAGCACTTTCGTAATTAAAAAGAAGAAGACCGGTTCCGGCCTGGAGGATTTTTTTGACGTGTTTTACTTGTTGTTTTCGGGGTTGGTGCTGGTTGGGGTGGTGCGGCTATTGCTGTATTTGCACTTCAATTTTCTAAGTATTATCCTATTCTTTTTCTTTGTGTCAGTTGTTTCTTTCTTTTCATTTCGAATTCGAACGATGGCATTGGAGCTAGCTATGAGACGGGCTGGGGATGGCGGACTAACCTCGTGGGTGGAATTTTTCTTTTTACCGTTTATTCAAACTGGCAAGTTAATCTCGGAAAAATTTGCCCAGTCAAATCCATTCATCTTAGCCCTGGATTTTCTGATTGAAGCGCCGTTTAAGTCAATCATGAAGATATTGGGGTTGTGGTTTAAGTTTATCAACGCCAAGAAAGAGGAGATCGAACTATAGTCTATGAGATAACCATTTGATAAAAAAACCGGGCGGCGCATTACTGCGTCGCCCGTGTGTTTTGGCGTATGTACCGGGGTTAGAGGATCTGCATACGATTGGCCTCGTCCTCGTTGAGGATTCGGCCGATGTAGCAATGCCACCTGCCACCCGAGTAAAAGTAGAGGAGATACTGCTCCGTGTCGGGGCAGAGGGCACGCATATCGTAGTAGTCGTGCATCTGCCCGTCGAACAGATCAGTGGAAAACGAGCTCCTGATGCCGGCCACATCGTTTGCCAGGTCCTTGTGGAGGCTCAGAACCTGCAGATAGCTGCAGGTACGTTCGCCAGGCCTGGGGTTGATGTTTTGGCCATAGGCACCGCGGATTTTCCACTGATGTCCGCAGAACTCCTCGATGATGCCGTCGTTTCTGTGAACGGCGTCCTCTCTTTGTTGTTCCAGATACTCCTCTTCCTTGCCTGTCAGGTCGTAGCGGTACAGAATGGCGGCGCGACCGCCGGAAGTGATGAGAAGGCGGCTCTTATCCAAATCGATCATGTCGATCGGGTCAGCGCCTTGTCTGGTGTAGGCGATAGCCCGGGCGGTTGCAATGACCTGGCCGTCGCCTTCGGGCTTTTCCGGATTAAGATCCGGAACGTGCTGGATGATGTCTCCAGCAGAGACACTCGGCATGCCGAGGAAACGCAGGCTGGCCTGGGCGGCCGTCTGCATATCGAGACCTTTGGTCTCGAGGATGCCGACATT
>JAKJEK010000157.1 GCA_022705465.1 Patescibacteria group bacterium
AACAGTTTTGAGGGAGATGAGGTAGCAAAAGCAGAAACCTATAAGGCCTACTATCCCGCGGGGGCAATCAAACTGGATAAGAACGGCAACGTATTACCTTTTGACGAGAATTTCTGGGCACAGACACAGTACGAAGACTGTACTACGGCACATATTCGCAACAAACTGCTCTTGTTCGACAAGAATGCAAATGCCCTCGATCAGACCTTTAGCCTGGCCTTGAAGAGTGACATATTAAGATTCACCCTCGGCGGCATACCACAAGATGTAGGGACACTCAGAAGTCTGATTTATACGGTAGAAACTGCAACGGGGGTATTCAAATCTTTGCAGCTTAATGTGAACGGAGTAACCTTCTCTTCCGCTTTAGACACTCTTACCGCTTTCCTCGCTTTTGACCCTGCCGTGGTGAAGATCGCTGAGGACGGAGAGGTAAAAATAACGCTGATCGGCGATAAAGCATACAAGTGGAGCAACACTATTGTCAGTGGTATGGTTTACGTTGCCGGAAAACGCTACACTGCTAATGTAAGCGGAACTTGGACAGAGATAGTCAACCCGCTCAGTTATGTTGCCGAGTATAATGTAAACCAGGCCGGGGACGGCTTTGTGACAAATCTAACTTCTGCACAGGCAGTGGCTACTTTACTTGGAATAATGCACTAAATATCAACATTTCCGGTTACCACCTGCCAAGCAATCAAGAGTGGTTTGGTATCGTTCCAGAAGCCCCTGGTTACGTTCGCTTCAATGCAACAACTTCTTATGATAATATTACTGAGAACGTCATAGTTCAGGGTGATACTATTACCATGACCAGCGATTTTCGCAATCCTAAAATTCCTACTTGCTATGCTCTTCGCTACAAAGGTACTGATATGGTTTCAGCTTGGAAGTATGAATATGTCAAGAATAGCAATGACACTCATTTGAAGATTACTTCTCGCATTGTAGCACCATCCGTGACTATAAATGATATTGCCAACGACGCTTACTGGAGTACCAATACAGGGAACGATGTTGTTCGTTATTTCCCTGCAAGCGGTTATAAAAAAAATGACCCGACCGGCATAGGCGACGTAAACGTGGGCACGCACGGCTATTTCTGGTCATCAACAGAGAACTCTAGCACCAACGCGTGGTGCATGATCTTCAGCAATGAAAACGCGCAATCTCCTGGCGACCACCACAAAATCTACAGAAGGTATAGCGTTCGTTTGTTTACCCCATAAAAGTAAGCAATAGAAGTATTTCTTTTACCCTGAGATAAGACAGACCCCGGAAGTTCAAACTTTTGGGGTCTGTTTTCTTATCAAGCATTAGATAGTTCAGAGTAATGAGTAATTAGTTCAAAACTACATACTTGGGACTCCATATTAGGCCTCTTTCCAGCGTGCAAACAATAGGTTTATCAACAAAACATATATAGAAGTGTGAATAAATTATTATCAAATATTTTGGTTTTGCCCCAAAATGTTTGATAATATTAAAAAAAAGACTAAATTTACGCTATGGTGGATAAATCTAATTGATTATGAATACAAGAGAATTTAAATTGGCGGAGCAATACATCGCTCCAGACATCGAAGTCATCGAAATTGAACTAACTCAGAACATCCTTGATGCAAGTCTTCCCGACGTTGGAGACGGAGGCGACGCATGGTAGGAACTGTTAGCTACTAGCAATTAGCCTTTGGCCTTTAGCCATTGGCTCTTAGTTTTTAGTCCACTTCCTTGAGCCCACAGCATCGAGCTACCAGCCATTATCGGTTAGCAATTCGTTATGGATGATGAACAATTAGCCAACAACCAAATAAAATACACAGACATGAAACTCAAACTATTTATTTATGCACTGCTCGCCCTATTGGTGGCGGGCTGCACCAGCGACCCTCTTCAAGAACCTGAGAAGGGAGGGGGAAGGCGCGTAATTAT
>JAKJEK010000024.1 GCA_022705465.1 Patescibacteria group bacterium
ATTGCTACCACCACGACGATAGTATTAACAATTACTTCTCTTCTTGTCGGCCACTTAACCTTCTTAAGCTCCGTCAATGATTCTTTGACGTAATTAACAAGGAAATTATTTTTCATGATTGAGAGTTTACTTATCATTCTTATTAATTTCCAGAACTTTAATCTTGGTAAAATGCTGCCGATGACCAGTTTCGCGCTTATATCTCTTCTTGGCATGAAACTTAAACACTCGAACCTTCTCACCCAACTCTTCACCGATAACCTCGGATTTAACAGACGCGCCAGCAATCGTCGGTTGACCGACGATTATCCCTTTTTCGTCTGAAATAAGTAGAACATCGTTAAATTCGACGTTCTTTTTACCCTCGTCAAGCAAATCTACGAGTGCTTCCTGACCAGGGGTTAGTTTATATTGATTCCCATTGTATGATACTACTGCAAACATTTTACTCCTAAACTAAAAAAGACCGGGGGCCTAACTACTGTTAGTCTATCACATGAAGCGAATTTGTCAATAGATGCGCTCAGAATGAAATCTTCTTATGCCTGATAAATACACTTTGTGTCACACCCGTCAAGAACAGTGCTACCACCATTGCCGTACCACCATAACTAAGCAATGGTAGTGGAATACCCGTCACGGGCGCCACACCCAAATTCATACCAACATTAACCACAACCTGAAACAAGAACATCGATGCTACGCCCATCACCACCATCATACCAAAATTATCCTGAGCAACATGAGCGATACCGATAATCTTCAGTATTAAATACAAGTAAAGCAATAAAAATAATGCCGAACCGACAAATCCAAATGATTCGGCGATTCCGGCAAAAATAAAATCTGTATGTGGTTCAGGCAAAAACTGCAGCTGGCTCTGTGTCCCGTGGCCCAACCCCTTACCCAGTAACCCTCCCGATCCAACAGAAATCTGCGCCTGCCTAACATTATAGCTCCGGCCATACGGGTCATAGTCCGATGAAACGAACGTCAATATTCTTGCTCGCTGGTAATCTTTTAGTAAGTGAGTGAATGGCCCCACCTTATATGCAGCCAAGACCAAGGACGCTGATGCCAATAGTATTATCCCCGATATTACCAGGTTTTGCGTCCTGGTCGGCTTAGC
The DNA here is from genome assembly GCA_022705465.1 of Patescibacteria group bacterium. Classification (GTDB taxonomy): domain Bacteria; phylum Patescibacteriota; class UBA1384; order XYA2-FULL-43-10; family 1-14-0-10-43-13; genus JAKJEK01. Next base: position 1,130 of record JAKJEK010000024.1, read on the forward strand.
CACAAATAACAATGAAAAATAGATAAACAATATCACCAAGGCTGTACCTAAATCAGGCTGCGTCAGTACTAAAGTTAATATTGGCGCCATTATAACGAAAGACAAGATAACGTCCTTCCATTGCATTTTCCCAATCCGGTTCGAAAAAAATGATGCTAACGAAAAAATTGTGGCAATCTTTGCCAACTCTGACGGTTGTAAATTAAAAAATCCTAAATCCAACCAACTTTTCGCCCCGCCAGCCGTTTTACCAAAAAAATCGACAACCACCAACAATACAACCGTAATTAAATAAAATATCCAGTTTGTACCACGAAACAACCGATAATCCATGAATCCCGATGCCACCATTGCTGCAATACCAATCAAAGAAGCCGTCACCTGCTTAAACACTAGTGTTGAATCTGATGTGTTAAATACCAAACTGTAAATAACCGCAATACTAGTTACCGCAAAAATCAGCGGAATAATAAACAACACGATGTCAAACGTTGTAATTTTTTTTGGCATTTATACTCTACTGATACCTACCCAAATCGTTTCACCATCCAACACAAACTCTTCGCTAGCTTCCGTTTCTTTGAATTTTGCAACGACCTTTGTCGCCAGTACTTCTTTTGATACTAGCTGTTCCATTTGATCCATCGCTTGAAGCAAATCGGCTGAATCAGACTGATAATATAGTATTATCCTGTCACCCACCTCAAATTCTGCCTTTTTGCGCAGTGACTGAATGTTGCGTATCAACTCTCTTGCAATACCCTCTGCCCTCAATTCAGGTGTAACTCGAGTATCAAGTGCCACAGCAACCTCTCCTCGCTCTGACATGCCCCACCGCAATGCTTTAACATTCACTTCTTCAGCAATAATGCTTTCCAACTCTTCTTCCAACTTTTGGCCGCTATATTCAAGTAGCGCCAAGGGCTGTCGAACCTTTATTCCGTGCTCGGCACGAGCTGCCAATCCCAGTTCCACAACTCTTCGGGCCTGGTTCATTGCTTCATTAAGCTTCGTATTAATCAACTTCCCGTCCGCCATCGGATAATCTTGCAAATGAACGGACTCTTCTTCCGTCAAATTCTTAAACATTTCTTCAGCAAGAAACGGCGTAAATGGCGCCATCAGCTTCGATAGCGTTACCAGCACGGTATACAAAGTCTGATATGCCTGGTTTTTATCGGTATCGCTCTCGCTCTTCCAAAAACGTTTTCTTGAGCGCCGAATATACCAATTTGAAAGATTATCAATAAACGGTGGCAGCAAGCGAGCCGTCCTAGTCAGGTCATACTGCTCCATACCATTATTTATCTTCCTGATCAGCATGTGCAACTCTGACAAAATCCACCTGTCGAGAAAATTGGTTGACAACTCGACATTATCGCTCGGTTTCCATTCATCGATGTTAGCGTACAAGACAAAGAATGAATAGGAATTCCACAACATTCTAAACATCCCGCGATGGATTTCTGCCATATCCGATTCTTTAAAGTTCAAATTCTCTGCTGACATAACTGGCGAACTCAACAGATAGTACCGCATCACGTCCGCACCGTATTTTTCAAACATTGCCATGGGATCCGGATAATTTTGCAATCGTTTCGACATCTTCTTGCCGTCCTGGGCAAGCACGATTCCGTTTACAATTACATTTCGAAACGCCGGCGATTTTTTAATCGCTGTCGCTATCACATGCAAATAATAAAACCACGCCCTGGTTTGATCCACGCCTTCGGCAATAAACTGCGCCGGAAAACCTGACTCGAACTTCTCCTTATTTTCAAAGGGATAATGCATTTGAGCGTACGGCATTGACCCACTATCAAACCAGGTATCTAGCACATCCGGAATGCGTTTCATTCTGCCGTCGCATTTTTGGCAGGCAAACGTCACTTGATCCACCACATCTTTATGTAGATCAGCCACCTCTTGACCGCTAACCTTTTCCAAATCAGCCACCGATCCAATTACCGCAATTTCGTTGCACTTATCGCATCGCCAAATTGGAATCACTGAAGCCCAAAACCGCTGCCGACTAATCGACCAATCTCTAGCTCCTTCCAACCACTTGCCAAAACGACCTTCTTTGATGTGTTTTGGCGACCAGTTGATCTCGTCAGCCAACCTTAATGCTTCCTCTTTGATTTTCGTCACCGACACAAACCACGATGAAGTTGCATAGTTTAACAATGGCGTATCACAGCGCCAACAATGGGGATAAGAGTGTTCGTACTTTTCCTTTGAGTACAGTAATCCCTTATGCGCTAAATATTTAATAATCTCAACATCGGTTTTGTGGAAATCCTCCGGATCCTTAACGCGCATTCCGGCAAATTCCTCTGCTTCTGGTTTTATCACACCATCCATTCCAATATGCTGAATAAACGGCAAATTAAGCTCACGCCCCAAATTCATATCATCTTCACCAAAAGCAGGCGCAATATGAACCACACCCGTACCCTCCTCCGTCGTCACAAAATCCCCGGTAACGATTTGCCAACCACTCTCCCGATTAGGCAAATCTTCCATCTTGGCATAGTAATCAAACAGAGGCTTGTACCGTTTGCCGACCAAATCGGCACCTTTAAATTTGCCGGTATATTCAAAATCCTCGCGAATTGTCTTGGCCAGTTCCTCCGCCAAAATGTATTGATCTCCGGAATCGAACCGGATCCGCACATAATCAATATCCTGACCCACCGCCAGTGCCACATTGCCAATCAATGTCCAGGGCGTTGTTGTCCAAGCTAGCACATACGTTCCCGGTTCATCCACCAACTCAAATTTTGCTACAACCGATATATCCTTTACCGTTTTATAACCTTCACTAACCTCAGATTGCGACAGGGTTGTTTCGCAACGAGGACAAATGTGCATTGACCGGTAGCCTTCATAGATCAAACCCCGATCCCACAACTCCTTAAATGTCCACCACACTGATTCCATATATGGCAAATCCATGGTTCGATATGGATCCTTCATGTCTGCCCATCGGCCCAATCGGCGAATTACTTTCTCCCATTCAGCCACATAGCCAAGAACTCTTGAACGGCATGCCTCGTTAAATTTATCCACGCCTAATTCTTCAATCTCTTTTTTATGCGTTATGCCCAACTCCTTTTCGGCAATATTCTCAATTGGCAAACCGTGGCAATCCCAACCCCACTTTCGCTCCACCTTAAACCCGCGCATCGTCCAATATCGAGGAACCGCATCTTTCATCGTGCTAGCCACAATATGCCCGTAATGCGGTGTGCCAGTTGCAAAAGGTGGTCCGTCAAAAAAGCTATACAAGGGCGCATCATCGCGAGCACCAAGCGTCTTTTGGAAAATATCTTCCTTGTCCCAATACTCAAGCACCCGCTCTTCCAATTCAGGCAAATTCATCCGTGAGTCAACTTTTCTAAACATTTGGCTCCTTTTACATCATATAACTAAAAAACTGGCTACCAACGGCCGGGGCTGCTTGTTGCCAATTTATTTGCTGCAACTGTCTGCAATCTCCCGAGGTACCAGCCAAAGGAAATACTCGATTTCTAACACTTACGGGTGTTTGCCGGGAAATTCTACTCTCCTGCCAACCAGGATTTCTTTTTCCAACGCGGTCGCGGCGGCGACTCTCGCTTGCTGATAACAAGCTCAAACGTTTTTAAATACTTGTGCTACTATAATACAATAATTCCGCACCTATTGCAACCATAATTTAATATAATACATGCAATTATTAAAAGGTTCCAAAGAAACATTTCGCAATTTAATTTACTTATTACACTTTCCGCGATATTTTGTCTTAAATCATGGAGAGGAGAGAAACGACATGGCTAAATGGCCAATCCAACCCGATGGCCATCTTGATGGCAGAGCCATCGCAATGGTTATCGATGGCGGTCAGAACATGACTCGGGAAGAGCGCGCAACAGTCCTGTCGCATATCCGCAAATGCGAAACAGGAGTGTGCGCTCATTCGCTGGAGATGGCATGCGCGGCTTCATCTGATACCGCCAGTGTAGCGGCAGCCGCCTAACAATCCGGCAGGGTAGAATTGCCCTGCCGTTTTTTTAAATGTCTAGTTCAACAACCTTACTCTTAGAGGTCTGTCCTAAAACAATACTTATCGAGCTCTTGGGCATATTATAGTAATCAGACAATACCGCAATCAACGCTTTGTTCGCTTCGCCATCAGTTGCTTTCGCTCGAACCCAGACCTTTAGTTCATTTGTCGTAATCTCTTCAATCTTTTCAACCTTTGCACCCGGTACCACTCTCACGCTTATCCGTCTAGCCATAGTCTAACGCTCCCCATTCAAAGCAGCCTTCGCTTCATCCAGTGCCTCGTTAACCAATTTGTCTGCCAGCTTATTCTCCTCCCTTGGCACATGGATAAATGTCACCCGAATGCCACACTCATCAATCAGTCGCCTAATCTCCATCAAAATCAATCTCAAATGTTCCTGTTTGATTTTATAGTTCCCATTGAGCTGTTCAACCAACAATTTGCTATCAAGCCTGCATATCACCTCTCCGCTATCTTTGTTTGCCTTTAGCCACTTACTCTTTAACAATATTTTACATGCCTGGGATAGCGCCTGATACTCAGCTTCGTTGTTCGTTGCTTTACCAATATATTCTTTGTGGGTATAAAGCACACCGCCCAGCTCATCAGAAAATACAACCCCTGTCGCTGCCGGACCGGGATTACCTCTAGAGCCGCCATCAGTATTAATGCAAATTACTTTCATAAGATTCGCTTTCCAGAAGATATCCACAACAGCACAGCAGCAATAACAATAATAATTGCGGAAATGAATACCGCCACTATCTAATATAAGTAAAGACATTAGCCATACCAGAGAGAATAATCCAAACGCAAACAAGATCAAGCCCATCCATCGTAATAGTTTCATGGGTTCTCCTTTTTATATCCCCAACCCAATTTTGTCTTGAACCTTTGCCAGTGTCTCACTAGCCAGTGGCGCTACTCGCTTACTACCTGCTTGCAACACCGTCTTGAGCTGCTTTTCGTCGGCCAATAACTCACTATATTTTTTTTGAAATGGCATCAAGAATTGAATCAACGCGTCAGCTAACGCTTCTTTAAACTTGCCGTATCCGGCACTGCCGTACACTTCCTCTAATTCGCTGATCGATCTTCCAGACACCTCACTAAAAATATTCAATAAATTTGCAATCGCCGGCTTCTCCGGACTATAAACTACCTCTGTTCCCGAATCGGTCACCGCCCGCATTACTTTTTTGCGAATAGTATCAGCATCATCTGTCATGGCAATGTAATTGTTTGGCGACATCGCGGATTTACTCATCTTTTTAAGCGGATCATCCAAACCCATTATTCGCGCGGTTGATTTTTTAATCATCGGTTCCGGCACTACAAATGTCTCGCCGTAACGGTTATTAAAACGAATAGCCAAATCCCTGGTTAGCTCAATATGCTGCTTTTGATCCTCCCCTACCGGCACATGTGTTGTGTTGTACAGTAAGATATCCGCTGCCATTAATACCGGATATGCTAAAAGTCCAGCAGGAATATCGCGGTGCGCTCCTTCACTTAGAAATTGCTCTCGTAATTTTGAAATTGTCGCATCATCTGTGCCAGGAAACACCTCCTTTATTGCGCGATCCATTTTATCCTTAAGCTGAGTCATTCTCATCAACTCTCCGAGTCGTGTTTGACAAGTCAGCACCCACATCAACTCAGAATGCTCCGGCCGATCAGACTGTACAAAAATTATCGATTTCTCTGGATCAATTCCGGCCGCCAGGTAGGTTGCCGCGATAGATAAAATGTTGCGTCTCAATTCGGCGGGATCTTGAGGCGTGGTAATGGCATGTAGGTCTACAACACAGAAGATTGCTTCGTCAACTTGGTCTTGCAGCGAAACCCACTGTTTTATTGCTCCTAAATAATTTCCAATGTGTAAATTTCCGGTCGGTTGGACCCCTGAAAAAATCCGTCTTTTTGTGCTCATCTCACATTCCTTCGTAATTGTTTCTTCGAAAATAGCCTATCAGCTGACTTTACGCAACAGAGAACTCATTATTGATAGTTCCTAGAGGTAACCATCGTTCGAATTATGGCGCTTGCCTTATCAGCATCGGTTAGTAGTGAATTATTTCTGACTCTAGCCTCTAGCGTAAAATGAACGAATGGCTGTTTATCAAAATCTCGTCCGCTCGGGGTAAAACCGGTAAATCTAATATAAGTGTCATATTGAACAATACTTCCTGACTCCCCCGTTCGGCTTATCCTGTTATCTGAGTCGCTAGTTATTCCTCTGATGAAATTTGCGAAACGATCTGATGAGTTAACCGTGTTCACCTGCAACACACTATTTTGTTCTTTATAGTAAACTTGGGCATTTGGAGCATCAAGGAAAAACACGCGGTAGGAGTCTGTGTCATACAGAAGTAGTCCATTTACAAACCCGCTACTCAATCGTTCTCCCGTGGTTCCCCCCATTGGGTTCGGGTCACCGTTGTATAGTCGCGTATTATTAGTCGTCGTGCAAACATTTGCCGCAAGATCACAATTAAACAACACCATCCCGCGATAGTAATCCTTGTCAATAACCCTAAGCCACATGCCTCCACGAGTCTCCCGTACCTCCCTAGTCACCAAATCAGCAATCCTCCTTACATCCTCCGATACCTCTCTGGAACGAGCCAACCGGCTCTGAAAACTTCGGGCTTGAGATACAGTTCCTGTCGCCATCGTCATAATAGTCGCAAATATCGTTGCAGCAATCAGCACCTCAAGTAAAGTAAAAGCTTTTTTTCTAGGCAGTCTTTCCATTAAACACAATATCTCTGTTTTAATAATTTGGTCGCCAATTGGTCAATATCTCGCTCGCAGTAACGCTCTGGGCCGCACCATTATATACCCAGCTCACGATCACAGTGGCTTTCACCGCATTTTTCGAAGCGACAATATTCGCCTCGCCTCCATCCGGCAATAGCCCTCCGACTTTAGAAAACACAACCGTGCGACTGAATTCAGTCGTATTAAATGGGTCAGTCGTATCGACAGCACTCTCGTTTAATTTGATTATCAAAGGACCGGAGCCATAATTAAAATACCAGGTTTGATAAGCATTATTGTTTGGATCAATGTAGTACCTGACAGTACCAGTCAGTGAGGATACAGGATTTACAGGTCTCTCGAGATAATTAGCAATTATTGGATCAGCATTAACCATAAAATCATCCCATGTTGTTCTTGTATCGCCGTCTATCCATCTTGAATCCCGTATCTGCCTCAATATCTCAATTCCCTCCTGGGCCAAATAAGACGCCTGCGTTCGCTGCAGCGATAGTTTGCTGCTTGCCACCGAAGCCCGGCCAATCGAGACAAGAGCACCTAGAATAATGGCGATAATCGCTGCCGAGATAAGTACCTCCAAAACTCCGAATCCTCGTTTTAATTGCCTCCTTGGCATCATTGTACTCTAACTTTAAATGGATTATTCTTCACGCCAAATGTCTTAGTACGCACTGTTGCAAAGTTATTATCCGTAAATTGTACTATATCAGTATACTGATCGCTAATAGTGGTTCCCCCACCAGTCACACACGTATTTCCGGGAACATAGCATCTTAAAATTACTCCGCCTGACTGCACACCAGAACTTACTGTTTGATCCTTCTCCATTACAACATTTTTGTTGTTTGGTGGAGGCGGGTCAACATACAATATCCCATTATTGATCATCAATCGGTATTCTGTTTGACCAATTTGGGGATTTCTAGCCAGTGCGCTGATATTATTAACCATCGTTTCAATCTCTGAAACTTTCCCATGATATGAAGCTGATTTGCTAAAACGACTCAAATTCGGTGCTGCTGCGCCCACCAATCCAATCACAATCGCCACTGTAATAATTAGTTCAATTAGTGAAACCGCTGGCTTTTTTTGAAACATAACCCCTCGCTTATCCGACTATCAGATTATAAATGATGAGAGGTACCAATCTACAACCCTCTGACCGTAGAGTAGACCAAATAGCGCTCCACCAATCAGAAATGGGGCAAATGGTAACGCATCTTTGCGAGACTTAATCTTAAGTGCTATCAAGACGACTCCAACAATAGACCCTGCAATAAATGATGCAAACAT
>JAKJEK010000025.1 GCA_022705465.1 Patescibacteria group bacterium
TATAAAGGTGACGGTGACATCGAGGGAAAATTGATCACCATGCCTAGAAAATAAGTGAATAGTAACGGATAGGGAATTACCATGTTGTTGATGCCTCGAAAAATGAAATATCGAAAACAGCAGCGCGGCAAAATGGCTGGCTATGCCACTCGTGGCAGCGAGATCAGCTTTGGAAAGTTTGCCCTTAAAGCTGTGACACGCGGTTGGGTATCTGCTCGTGAAATGGAAGCAGCTCGTCGTGCCATGACCCGCTATATCAAGCGTGGCGGTGAAGTCTGGATTAGAGTGTTTCCTGACAAGCCGGTTACCAGCACCTCGCCAGAAACCCCAATGGGCTCAGGCAAAGGTTCTGTTGATCATTTTGTCTCAGTTGTTCGTCCTGGCAGAATACTGTTTGAAATGGACGGCGTTGATGTTGCCACAGCCAAAGAGGCAATGAGACTTGCCCAGCACAAACTTTCAGTTAAGACTAAATTTATCAGTAAAGAGGAATAAGGGCATCATGAAAACCACTGAAGAAATCAAGAAAATACGGTCCATGAGCCAAGATGAATTAGTTAAAGAGCTTAAGTCTGCTCAAAAAAAACTATCTCTTGAGTCGCTGAAGGTTCAGGCAGGCAAATCAGGGAACTATTCAGTCATATCGAATACACGAAAGACCGTTGCAAGAATACAAACTATCCTCAATGAAAAAGAGGTGGGAGAATAGCATGAACAAGCAATCAGAAATTAAAACCACAAAAACCCAGCGAGGCGTTGTGGTATCGGATAAAGCCGATAAAACTGTCACGGTTTTGATCGACCGAATCAAAACCCACCGCCTTTACAAAAAGAAATACACCATGAGCCAAAAGTTCCGGGCTCACGACGAGGAAAATGCTTATAAAATTGGTGATGTAGTTGAGATTGCCTCAACCAAACCAGTAAGCAAAGATAAACATTTTAAGGTAATAAGGAAAGTCTAATGATCCAGCCTGGTTCACAATTAAAAGTTGCAGACAATACTGGTGCACGCACCATTGAATGCATCACTGTCCTTGGACGTGCCAAGAAAAACGGGGGTGAGATTGGAGATATCATCTCTGCGTCCGTTAAGGTTGCTACGCCACGTGGTACAGTTAAGAAAAAAGAGGTTGTTCAGGCTGTTATTGTCAGACAACAGCACGCACTTCCTCGAGAAAACGGTTCATACATACGTTTCGACGAAAATGCCGCTGTTATCATCGACAAGGGTGGCAATCCCCGCGGCACTCGTATCTTTGGACCAATCCCGCGCGAATTAAGACGCGGCTATATGAAGATTATTTCACTAGCACCAGAAGTGCTTTAGTCGCAATTTAATTAGAAATTCCGAGATCAAGAGGAAAAAATGAAAATTAAGAAATCTGACAACGTAATGGTCATCGCTGGCAAAGACAAGGGTAAAACCGGTATTGTTGAGCACGTTTTTCCTGAAGCCAATAAAGTTGTAATCAAGGGTGTTGCTTCAGCCAAAAAACATGTCAAACCAAGCCGCAAGAATCCTCAGGGTGGTATCATTGATATCAATCTCAAAGTTGATGCTTCTAATGTTGCCCTGATCTGTGCCAGCTGTGGTAAAGCTAGTCGAGTAGGCTATAAAACCACCGATGGCGCTAAAGTACGTATATGTAGAGCGTGCGAGCAAAGTGTCGAAGGCGGAGCTCGTTAGACAAAATTTAAGGATTGAGCAGATGGAAAAATTATTTGAACAATACAAGAAGAATATTCAGCCACAGCTGAAGAAGGAGCTCGGCGTCAAAAATGTTTTTGACATCCCTCGACTGGAAAAGGTGGTAATTTCCACCGGCGTAGGAGATATCAAAGAAAACAAAGATATGATTGACAAAGTTGCTAACGAGCTTGCCAAAATTGCTGGTCAAAAACCCAAACTTAACCTGGCCCGCAAATCAGTTTCGGCCTTTAAGCTAAGAGCCGGCCAACCCGTCGGGCTGACCGTTACCCTTCGCGGAGACAGAATGTATGATTTTCTTAACAAATTAATCAGCGCTGCTCTTCCACGGGTAAGAGACTTTCGTGGTTTGTCACTGAAAGCTTTTGACCAACATGGAAACTATGTTGTTGGAATTAAAGAACACACAATCTTTCCAGAAGTTCACTATGAAGATATTCCTATGGTATTTGGTTTCCAGATTAACATAAAAACATCTGCCAAGAACCCTGAAGACGCTAGAGCTCTTCTGACATCATTAGGGTTTCCCTTTGAAAAGAAATAACTAATTAGAAGAGTATAAGACCATGGCAAGAAAAGCATTAATTGTTAAAGCAGAAAAAACACCCAAGTTTTCCACCCGAACTGTACGACGTTGCAAGGTGTGCGGTAGACCGCGGGCAGTTATCAGGAAGTATGGCCTTTGCCGGATTTGCTTCCGTGAATTTGCCTCTCGTGGTGAAATACCAGGGGTAACTAAATCAAGTTGGTAGTGAGGAAAAAATGACTGATCAAATAGCTGATTTATTAACTCGAATAAGAAACGCCGTTGCGGTTGGAAAATACGAAATCACTCTTCCATCTTCAAAAATGAAAGAGGTGGTTTTGAGCATTTTGAAAAACGAAGGTTTTATAGCTGAAATTAAACCCTTCACCAAAAAGAACAACCAACGTTTTATTAAAATCACCGTTTCACCTGCCAAGCCCCCAATGCATATCAAACAGATTAGCAAACCAGGACAACGAATATACACCAAAAGTAAAGAGATTCCTCGTCCGTTACGCGGTTTCGGCTTGGTGATCATTTCAACTTCCCAGGGCATGCTTACTGGTCGCGAAGCTTATAAAAAAGGCCTTGGCGGTGAGTTGATTTGCGAAGTATGGTAGTTAAAATAAAGAGGATCTAATGAGCAGATTTGGCGCAAGACCAATAACAATTGAAGAAGGAGTCGAGGTTAATCCAACACCAACCAAGGTTGTGGTAGCCTACGGCGGCAAGCAGCTGGAACTTTCAATTCCGCAAGGATTAACTGTAAAAGTTGAAGATAGTGCTGTTATTGTTGAAAGAAGCGGCGGATCAAAGGAACTTCGCGCTCAACATGGACTTGTTGCCCGGCTCATTCGCAACATGGTTACGGGCATCAAGAACCAATTCACCATCGAGCTGGAGTTTACTGGCACAGGTTATCGAGCAGCTGTAGCCGGCAGTGATTTGGTGTTAAATATGGGATATTCCCACGAAGTTCGATTGGCTATCCCTGAGGGTGTTCAGGTATCGGCTGTCAAAAACACAATTGTCGTTAAAGGTATAGAAAAAGAAAAGGTCGGGGAGTTTGCAGCTAACATTCGCGCAATTCGACCGCCAGAAGTTTACAAGGGTAAAGGCATTCGTTATAAAAACGAAGTTATCCGTCGTAAGGCCGGAAAGACAGCTGCTTCTAAGTAGTAGTAAGGAAATTGCAGTAATATGAACGCAACAAGAACGACAAAATCCCATAAAGAAGTATTAGACGGCACAAAAGAGCGCCCTCGTATATCTGTGTTTCGCTCAAACCAATCCGTCTCCGTACAAGTGATTAATGATGAAGCCGGAAAGACAATTTTATCGGCCTCGTTTAAAGATATCAGCGGCAATGCAAAGCCTGCCGAAAAAGCTATGCAACTTGGCGAACTAATTGCCACTAAATTAAAAGATAACAAAATCACTAAAGCCGTTTTTGATCGAAGAAGGTATCGTTATCATGCTCAGGTTAAAGCGGTAGCAGAAGGTATGCGAAAAGGTGGAATTGAGGTATAATTGTAAATTATTACACCAACCGCGAGTGGTGAGAAATTAAAGCTGAAAAAGGAAATCTATGGTTGAAAAAAATATTATGAAACCCCGGGGATCCGCGAATCTTAAGAGAGAGGCAAAGGAATTTGACGAACGCATTATCGAAGTGCAAAGAGTTTCACGTGTCGTCAAGGGCGGACGAAGAATTCGTTTTCGAGCCCTAGTAGTTATCGGGGATCATAAAGGAAAGGTTGGCATGGGTGTCGCTAAAGCTAGCGAAGTTGCTGAAGCTGTCCGCAAAGCCACCGCTCAGGCGAAGAAACATCTTGTAACCGTACCAGTCATTAACGGAACAATTCCGCACGAAATCTCCGTCAAATATGGTAGTGCCAAAGTCATGCTTAAGCCAGCCACTCCGGGTACAACAATTGTGGCCGGTGGCAGCGTTAGAGTCGTAGCCGAACTTGCAGGTATAACGGATATTTTAAGCAAAATTATGGGTAGTTCAAATAAGATTAATAATGTTGCTGCCACAATCCAGGCTTTGAGTTCTTTCCATCCTGATATTGTGGAGAAAATTAAGAAATTATCTAAGGAAAATGTTGCAACTACAACCCAAACAGAACCGGAAGCAACCGAAACAGCTAATAAAAGTAGTGCTAAAGACAAAGTTGTAAATAACCAGGAAGAGACAAAAAAGTCTAAAGCTAAAACCGCTTAACAAGCGAATTGCCAAATCCAAGGAGTACGATGACGAATTTATTATCAGTAAAATCAAGATCAAAGAAACGTGTCGGTCGCGGTCTTTCAGCTGGTCAAGGAAAAACCGCTGGTCGCGGCACAAAAGGCCAGAAATCAAGAGCTGGGTACAACATACCTACTCGTTTTGAAGGAGGTCAAACTCCACTATCCATGCGACTGCCAAAACTTCCCGGCTTCACATCTCATAACACCAAGCCACGCACAATCACCACAGCTACTTTGTCGATTCATTTCACCGACGGCGAAACTGTCACCCTTTCATCTCTGAAAGAGAAAAAGTTAATTAAAAACGGTGATCGTGCTAAAGTTGTTCTTAGTGGTGAACTCAAAACAAAAATTACACTCGGCAATGATGTTTCAGCGTCAAAAGCTGTGCAAGAACTAATTAGCAAATAGCTCATTCAACGCTAATTAAAAAACACCCGTAAGGGTGTTTTTTAATTTTCTCTTGTTTTATCTTTTGTAATTATACTTACATTATTCCGCGGCTAAGTCTCACATTGGATCGCTTTAGCGAATGATTTTACTCTCGTGTTATAATATATATGATTTCTCCTGTATATATTGTAAGGAGGTATTGTAATGCCAAAGTTTAATGACGAAGATTTGTTAGATGATTTTACGCCAAATAATAATGAATTTGATGAATTTGGAGATGATGTCGTCCATTTAGGACGGGGAAAGCGCCCATACCGTGTTGAAAGGGGAGAAAATGGAGAGTTTAAAGATATTAAGGGCCCAATTGACGAGGCGGATTACTAAGCAGTAGGTTATAACAAATTGCCCCGCCTGCAAAACGGGGCAATTTGTTATATTAACTGTTGCCATCGTGTATTAAATGTGATTAACTTATTGACGAACAATCGCTCATCTAAGTTTTTAGGCACAAGCGATTGACTTTATGTTTATAATTCAGTAAAATGAGGCATATGGAAAAACTGGCAAAAATTTGGGAATACAAAGATCTAAGAAAAAAAGTTCTGGTTGTTATTGGACTCTTGCTAGTCACGCGCATATTAGCCCACATCCCCCTGCCAGGCGTTGACTTGCCACGTTTGCAAACCTTCTTCCAGCAAAACCAAGCCTTTGGTTTGCTTAACATGTTCTCTGGTGGCACAATTAGTAATTTCTCAATTGTCCTTATGGGCGTAGGACCATACATAACATCATCGATTATCTTCCAGCTGCTAGCCATGATCTTTCCTAAACTTGAAGAACTTCAAAAGGAAGGTGAATCGGGTCGCCAAAAAATCAATCAATACACCAGAATTACCACTGTCCCTTTGGCTTTTATCCAGGCATATAGCATGCTTGTGCTTTTGAAAAGCCAAGGCATTGTTCCGGCCTGGACGCCTTTTGATTTGGCAGTCATGCTTATATCAGTCTGTGCTGGCACGGTTCTAATGATGTGGATCGGTGAAATAATCACGGAGAAGGGTATTGGCAATGGTGTGTCTCTGATCATAATGCTGGGTATTCTGTCAGACTTCCCAACGCAGATCAGAAACACAGTCGCCTTAGTTCAGTCTGGAGATACAAGTAAATTATTTGGCGTAATAGCGTTCGTCGCCGTGTTCATTCTCGTTGTGGCAGCTGTAGTTTTTGTTCAAGAAGGGCAAAGGAACATCCCGATCTCATATGCCAAAAAACTCAAAAACAGTGGTTACGGTACCGCAAGCAGCTTTTTACCAATCCGGGTTAACATTGCAGGCGTAATCCCAATTATATTTGCCCTTAGCCTTCTTGTATTACCAACAGTTGCCGCTCGTTTTCTGGAGGGCGCCTACACACCGTGGATCGCTAACGCCGCCAAGACAGTAACCGAACTATTCAACAACCAAGCATTTTATGGCGCCTTGTACTTTTTACTGGTCTTTGCCTTTACTTATTTCTATACCGGTATAGTTTTCAAACCAGAACAAATCGCCGAGAATCTTCAAAAACAAGGTGGATATATCCCCGGCATCAGACCCGGCACCGAAACTCGCGAGTATCTTTCTAGAATTATCGTTCGCATCACCCTTTTCGGCGCAGTATTCCTTGGGCTTATCGCAGTTCTACCATTTATTGTTCAAACTATCACAAATATTGACACTCTTGTTCTTGGTGGCACTGGCGTTCTAATTATCGTTTCAGTAATCATTGAAACCATTCGCCAAATCAATTCTCAGATTGTTATGCATACTTACGACATTTATTAATTTCTTGGCAAAATATAAACTTTATGAGTAAAAAGATATTTACGCTCCTTGGTCTTCCGGCGTCTGGTAAGGGCACTCAAGCTGAGACTCTCGCCGGTCTCTATCATTTGGATAACATAGGCATTGGTGATTTGATTCGTACCGCAATTGAAAACGGCCCTGAGGATGATCCTTTAGTTACAGAAATGAAAAAGAACTACGATAGCGGGATACCACAACCAGACCATATCGTTTTTCCTTTACTAGAAGAAAAACTTAAAAACTGTAAAAACGGTGTTGTATTCGACAACTTTCCGTTTTCGCACGATCAGGCGCGATTTCTCCAGGGCTATGCCAGTAAACATAGTTGGGATCAACCAGTCATTATATACTTAAACGTCGATCCAGAAACTGCGATCAAGCGCATGATGTCCCGACGCATTTGTGATAATTGTGGAGCGGTATTTATCGCCAGTCAGGCACAAGTTTGCGATCAATGTGGAGGCAAGTTGATCGCTCGCGCTGACGACAATGAAGAAACAATTAGAACACGGATAGATTATTACTATCCGCGTATCCAGGAAATGGTTAAGTTATTTAGCCCAACCGGGCGCGTACTTGTAATTGACGGCGAACCATCCATCAAACAGGTTGCTATCGCGATCGAAAAACAGATTTCTGAACTAACGAAGAAACTTGCTGCCTAATTATGGAGAATATACTTAACAAAGAACAGATTATTAACATAAAGGCGTGTGGCCAAATTTTAAAACGGGCCATGGATATTACTGAATCATCCATACGCCCGGGTATGAGCACCCATGAAATTAATACCATAGCTGATCAAGCACTTTCGAGTCAGGGCGCAATAGCTGCATTTAAAAACTACCAAACCGCTGACGGCGGAGTTTTTCCAGCCAGTGCCTGCATCTCTATCAACGAACAGGTCGTGCATGGATTACCAGATAAAAACACCTTTATTAAATCCGGAGATATTATATCGATTGATCTTGGTGCATTATTCAAGGGTGTATATACCGATATGGCTCGAACCATTCCAGTAGGCGAGGTTTCATCCGAAGCCAGAAAACTTATAGAGATTACACGCCAATCTCTTAATCGCGGAATTAAAGCTGCTAGAGCTGGTTCGCGAATCGGTAAAATTGGTTATGAAGTCCAAAAACTTGCTGAGAGCGAAGGCTATGGAGTTGTGCGAGAACTAGTTGGCCATGGTATCGGAACAAAGATGCATATGGACCCCCAGATCCCCAACTACGGTCGTGGAAACGAGGGCCCCGTTATCGTAGAAGGTATGGCTCTCGCAATTGAACCAATGCTTACACTTGGCAACCCAAACGTAAAGATGGCCAAGGACGGTTGGACTATCATCACAGCCGATAAATCCCTCTCTGCACATTTTGAACACACCATAGTTATTGAAAACGGCTTGCCCATAGTGGTAACAAAATAGGTATGGGTGTTGACTTATAATTCTTTTTATGTTAAATTCTTCAAGGAAGTTGCAAAAATAATGAAAAAAGACGTTATCGAAGTAAATGGCAAGGTCATCGAGGTTTTGCCTGATTCCAAATTTCGTGTAGAATTGGAAAATGGCCACATGGTCCTCGGGTACTTATCTGGCAAAATGAGCCAACATCGCATTCAGGTTATTGTTGGGGACAACGTTTTGATTGAGTTGACTCCCTATGATCTGACTCGAGGTAGAATTACCCGAAGATTAAACCCCGAAAGAAAGACTAGCTAAAACAAAAAGAAAACCACACCGAGTCATTTTTTGTTTTGTGAAAGAGAGAACATCGCATGAAGGTTCAAGCATCAGTCAAAAAGATATGCAGCAAGTGCAAAATTGTACTTCGTAGCAAAAAGGGCAGAACTAATCGCCCAGGTGCGAAAAGGCGTGTTTTTGTGATTTGCGAAAATCCGAAACACAAACAGAGACAAGGCTAATAGTTATTAACTAAGGTTCAGAGGAATTATGGCCAGAATTGCCAACATCAATCTACCAGACAATAAACGCGTTGAAATCGCCCTTACTTATCTTTATGGTATCGGCTTAAGCTTGAGCAAGAAAATTCTTGAAAGCGCAAAAATTGACCCGAACATTCGTGTTAAAGACCTCAACGATGTCGAGCTGGAAAAGATTAGAAAGATCATCAGTGAAACATACCGTGTCGAAGGCGACCTTCGCATGGAGATCTCTC
>JAKJEK010000026.1 GCA_022705465.1 Patescibacteria group bacterium
AAAAGCACGGGAGCCAGTATACAAGCAGGTTCTCTCGCGAGCCATCGAGTCGTCCGGACTACATCCCGCAGAGAACGAGGGTCGGCGGCCGAGACTACGACGTCACCTATAACCCTGGCTTTGGCGGCTATGGGTACTATGGGCCAAGCGGTGCGTGGGTGGCGTACGACGTCATGCGCGATATGATCGTGCTCGACGCCTTGATGAACCGGCATAACTACTACGTGGTTCCGACTCACTCAGCTCCGGTCAACCACGTGACTCCGGTGGCGTATCCGCAGCCGGTCCATCGCCCATTCCCATGGTTGGGCCTGATCGTTGGTGCGTTCGCCCTGTTCATCGTGGTCGCCGTCATCGTGGCGGTGGTACGAGCCAACAGAAGCGGCGGATTCAGCGACGACTTCTAGGCAGATCGCTGCCTAACACATTCAACGGCGGCGCCAGAGGCGCCGCCGTTTTCCCTACATGACTACGATAAGGAGAAGGGAATGCCAGTAGACTATCTGCCGATCGAGGTGCCTGAATTCTGGATGGACCTGGGGTTGGGGAGCGTGATTACCCTCCAGGACCCGCAAGCCGTGGAGGATATGATCCGCCGCGGCCAGGGGGCGTTCGCCCAGCAGTGCGAGGTTGACAAGATCTTCCGCATCAGGGAACGAGAGGGACTGGCGGAGTGGCACATGTTCCATCTAAACGAGCCGACCCAGGAGCTCTGGCTGATGGCCAAGATCGTCGGACGGAACATGGACCTGCGGGTTTACTACCAGCCGCCCGAGGACCAGTTTATGCCGGGCAACCGGCGCCAGCTGGTCGAGCGGGGCGACGCTTGGCTCTTCCACGAGCCAGCAAGGGGTTTCCACTGGAACGACCTCGAGTACTTCCCCGAGATCACGCAGAATCTGCAGCTCGGTGATGGGAGCGTGGTGAGGGTGCCCTACCATCTGAAACCCCAGGGTGTGCTGCACGGAAGCGTGCGCATCACCCCCGAAGAGTACGGGATTCGGAATCCCTTGCTCACGACGATCGCCGAGTACCGCTGTGCCTTCCCGCAGCCAAGCGCTGCGGAGTACCACCCGGACATCCCAGTGATCGAGAATCCGGAACTCCTCATCCTCGAGATTGGAGACGATGAGGAGGGCGGCCGGATCACCCTCAGCCTCGGCGCTGACATCTCGCCCAATTACCTGGGCGTGATGAAGAGGTCGCAGAGGTAGCAAGCCTGTGGAGCGCGAAAGCGCTCCACTTTTTGATTATAATCACTTAGCCCATCATATTTTTCGTTTCCCCGAAATGCAAAGCAAAAGCCCCAAGATCTGGGGCTTTTTGATTGATGCAGTCTAGTTAAACCTAGTCTACCGGCCGCACAAAGACCGTTATTGGTCCTTTGATGGTCTCGTGCTTGACGTTTCGGGGATCGATAACGCCGTGAAACGATTGAATTTCGTGCCGGCCGGCGATCACAACGATGTCGCGGTTGATAGTATCGCGTAAACGCGACTCCTCCCAGTAAGCCTCAGTGCCAAGCGCTTTGGTAATCGCGCGAAGCTCCTCACTACTCCAATCGCTCCCGTCCACTTTGGTCAGGATGGTTGCCCGGTCGTGCTGGCCAAGTTGGATACGCATGGTCTCCCCTCTCCCTGGTACACTGGTTTTAGTCCAGCAAACTAGTTAATCATATATAGACGCCTGTGTCGAATTTTCTGCCAATAGTAGCGTTTTGCGACAATAACAATAGTTTTTTCGTTATCCCCTTGGTGTAGCTCACGCATCTGATCTATACTATAGGAAATAAATAAGGAGGCTTATGCTACCAAAAAGGGATCCTGAAAATATTTCGTTTTACTCGGTTGGCCTATTAGTGATCGCTATCGGCGCCGGTATCGTTGGTTTAGGCATAGCTCAGTGGTTTCTAAACTATTTTAAAGAATTTTCATTCTTTGCCCCGTCTATTAAGGCGATTGGCGGCCTGGTTGTTATATCTTTGGGATATATTCAGATCGAGGTAGAGTTGTTAAGGAAAAGGAAACAATGATCGGTATTGATATCACTGATAAAGAACAAGATGCGATTAACCGAACGTCGGATTTTGCTAGAGACTTCTTTGAGTCAGATGCTTCTGGGCATGATTGGTGGCACACCCAACGTGTCTGGAAGCTGGCAAAGGGCATAGCAGAGCAGGAAAAGGCGGATTTATTCGTTGTAGAGATGGCCGCTTTGCTGCATGATGTGAGCGATTTTAAACTTCACGGCGGTGATGTTGAGGCCGGAAAGAGGAAGGTAATCGATTGGCTCATCGGGTTGGAATTAGAGGAAATGGTCATCAACCATATCTGGAATGCAGTCAACACAGTTTCCTATAAGGGAGCGGGAGTTGATACAACACCGGCGACAATCGAGGCGATGATCGTGCAAGATGCGGATCGTCTGGATGCTATGGGAGCAATGGGGGTTGCCCGGACACTTGCGTTTGGTGGGAACCGAGGCCGAAAACTCTGGGATCCTAGCGAGACGCCAGAGCAGCATCAATCGTTTGAAGCCTATAAGAATAGCCAAAGCTCGACCGTTAGCCATTTTTACGAAAAATTGTTGCTACTCAAAGATAGGATTAATACTGAAACCGCCAAGCGAATTGCAGAGCGTCGCCACCAGTACATGGAGGAGTTTCTGGAACGGTTTTTTCAAGAGTGGGAGGGTAAGGATTTAGTGTAGTACGGGTATGCAATGAAGCATTGTCAACACATAACAAAAAAACCGGGAAGCGCAATTTGATCAAAAGGCCTCCCGGAAAGGTGAGTGTTAGCTGGCGCTGGGTTGCGCCAATAACTGGTACTGGGTATTGCCAGGGGAACATGGGCCAGGGCCGCCCGGCTTCATGCAGCCTTGAGTGCAGTCATTCCGGCTACCGTGCTGGTGCCGGTCGTACTGACAGGTAAACCTATTACCTGTTTTACAGTCATCGCAGATACTGAGAGTACCTGTATGGTACAAACACGTTTCCCCATTGGCACCCCGCACGTTGCATTTGGTCACATTAACCTCCCTGCAGCCGAACACCATTGCAACGCAGCATACCATGTTTATTGCCGATTGTTAATAGTACTAGCGGTAAGCGCCAAGTCTTGGCGTTTTTTATTATTTGTGGTATTATCCTGTTTTGCACGGATGTAACGGTTGACGGAGAATCTCTGAGAGGGGCACCGATGACAAGAGAGTACATAATCGAGCTATCTGGGCCGCCAGAAGATGTTCAAGAAGTCGAACGGCAGATCTGCCAGCTCTTAAGCCATCCTGGCTTGAGGGTAACGATCGACGCGCAAACATTGCCGGTCCAAACCAACACACCAATCCCCGATTCGCTTCCACGACAGACCCGTAATGTCCTGACCGGGAGGCTGGGTGCCAATTGCATTGAGGATCTGGCGCGTTTTTCAGAGGTTGACCTGCAAAAGCTGGGCATGATCGGACCCAAAACGATCGCCATCATCCGCGAGCTGCTGGCACGGGTGGGTTTGACCCTACGTGAAGAGGGAGTGGAGGGCGGTGTGGCTCCGATCGAGCGTAAGCGCGAGAACAAAAACCAGCATCCTTAGCCTCTGGGAGCTGCATCACGCTTACCGAACACATAGGAATTAATTTCAATTCCTAAAAGCTTAACCAGCGGCAAACCGCTGGTTTTTATTAAAATACCGCCCTAGATGGGGGCGGTATGTGTTTGGAGTCTAGGCTACCAATGACTCCTCTTGAGTTTTGGCGCCTACAACCCGGAAGTCCGGCCTATGGCCAGAGGCGTATGCGCCGTCACCAACCATAAGGAAACGGCGCAACTCGCCCAGACGGCCTCGTTCGCTAAGCGCAGCCAGGGCTGACTTGCGAGTGTGATCCAGCATATACGCAGCAGCAGTTTTCCATTGAGCGACTAACAGAAGTTCGGGAATGAGCTGCTCGATCGGGTGTTGGTTTGAGGATCCATCCACGGCCACGCGTACCGTAATTGAATCGGACCCACGACTGTACACAGCGGCACGAACCTCCCGGAGCCTGCCTTCCTCATAGCTACGAGATATGTCGATGCGGTGATGCCAGTACCTGGATTTCAGGTAGATCTTCGGTTTCTGCTGGGATTCATGCAACCCATTGCGCCGCACTTCCAGCACATAGGCGCACGGCGCCATTGAGGTTTCACGCAGATGGACGAATTCATCCCAACGGACCTGGGTACAATCTCCGTTGAGAAACAGCCACACGCCGATACCGTATGGGGTGCCGCCATACTTGTTGTCCCAGCGCTCACCGGTTTCCTGCCGGACAATCCGCTTGATTTTCTCAGCGTCATCGTCCCTGCAGCCGATGTGCCTAAGAGTGACCAAAGCCAGCACTAACAGCACCCCGCCTATGAGCGATTCTGCCATAACACTGTCCTCTCACCCGCCACCTTCGCCTAAAAATTGAATTTGTCAGGTTCTGGTTTGAGGTTTGGCATTTTTTGGGCTGCCTACCCATAGTGCCGCTACCATATCACTATATTTTCTATTTGTCAACTGATTCGTAATTGACATTACTGCCGTTATGTGATACTATTATTCGCGTTTCTGATAACATGGAGGGAGACGTGGACACAACCAAGGAGTTCTATGAGCAGGAGCGGCAGCGAGGCTTAGACGAAGCCAAGAACACGCCGCCCAGAGAGTACCCGCAGTGCCCGCACTGCAAGTCCCATCGCGTTAGCCCAAGCGCCCTTGGGTCATTCCTCGAGCTTTGGTATTGCCATGAGTGCTGCAGTACGTTCTAGCGCTTATAGCACGGCCGCACATGGGCTCCGCCGATCGGCTGAGCCCATTTCGTACCTGCAAGAAGGGGGCAGGAATGGAATACGAAATCGAGGTTAGACGACTGGTGGTCGTACACCCATACGGGAGTTATGATCCAGAACTGCGCACGCCCCGCGAGATGCAGGGGTTAGACGAGTATCTGTGCCAGGCGGTTGACCTGATCACCAAGCACCGCCCCAGCATTGCAGCCGTACTGGCCACCGGAGGTATGGTTGATACCAAAGGAACCGTTGAGGCGAACTCGCTGGCCGCAGAGCTGAAGCGCAGGCTGAAAGAACGTGGGGTGTTCGTCGAGATCATCAATGACGCAGAGCGTCTGCCGGTTGAGAAAATCCCCAAGTCAACTATCGGCATTGTCGGGCGTGCCGCCGAAGTTGCCGACGAAGTATGGCGGCAGTATCCGCGAATGCGAACAGAGATGCAGATCTGGCATGTCTGCGACCGGGTACGGCGGGCAAAGACCTGGCTGCTATGCCGTCTTGACTACTACCGTACCTTTAAGGTGTTTGGCTTCAAGCGCCGGGATATTGCCTGGCAGAGCACCTATCCCGCCCAATGGCTGGAGATGCTGCTTATTCTCTTCAGTCGCGAACGCGTGCGTCATGGTATTGAGGCTGCACGCTCATAACCAAAATGGCCCCGTCGGGGCCATTTTTTCGCAGCTGGAGCACTGGTTACTTAAGTTCGACCAAATGATAGTGAATATAGGTTACGTGTTGAAGATCGGGGCCATATGAAACGATCTTACACTTGGTTAGATTCTCATCCTGAATAATCCGGGCAAAAACATCGAACATATCCTCCATGTATTCATGATCTTCGGGTGTCAACTCGCCGACATTTTTGATATCCTTTTTAGGGATAGCAACATAGTGAAGCTTCTCGTTTTTCTCAAGTTTTGGATATTTAACGACTAATGTTTTGTCAGTTTCAGCAACAACCTGAGGCAGTATGCCAGGAAATCGCTGCATGACCACACTGCCAACTAGCCCCAATAACTCATTTGATCGCAGACAAGTTCCGTTGCAGCGATTCAGGGTTGTCACTGAACGCGGTTGAGTATCGGAAAAAAGATATCCGCCGATAATTATTCCCGTGGCTATCAAGAGCATTGCCTTTATGGCTGACTTGTATTTATCCATTACGATTTACAATAATTATTGTACCTGTATTTTAGCAAATATTATTTGAGATAATAGCTACAGTCGTGCTATGGTTTGCTATATTGGTGCCGTGTCTATAGGCCCGACAACAATATATTGATATAAATTTCCCTTAATTTCCTTTAATACTATTAGGAGCTTTATGTCTCTCCCTCAATTCCCACCCAAGATGACCTCGCTGCCAACTCTGCGTGCTCTGGATATCCTGCTTAAGAACAACAAGGTGGATAGTTTGGCCGAGTTACCTAAACCGCCCAAATACTGCATTCTGTCACCTTCGCCCAAGGTTCGGGAATTAATTAAAAAGAAGATGGCATTAACCGAGGGACCAAATGTCATAACTCCGGTTTATATACATGAGGATAAATTGGCAGTCTATACCGGTTTTATTGGATTCGGGTCGCCGATGTGGGTCTGGGCTTTGGAGCAGTTAATCGCATGGGGAGTTACAGATTTTATTTTTATTGGCTGGTTTGGCAAGGTTAACCCGCTGATTCAAAATAGTAAGATTTTTGCTGTGGCCAAGGCGCTGCGCGATGAGGGCACATCTTACCACTACTCGGACAGCCCCGACAGATGGTCGTATCCTGACAGTGTAATGACTGCCAAAATGCTCGAGATGGGCGCAAAACCAATCAGTATCTGGACGACTGACGCCATGTTTAGACAGACGAGCGCAGAAATCGATTACGCAGTCGCCAGCAATATCGCTGGATTCGAGATGGAGTGTTCGGCATTGTTTACTGTTGCAAGATATTTTGAATGCAACATGGCATCAATCCAGATGGTCAGTGATTACTACATTGATGGGAAGTACGAATCGATCTACGCCACCAACCAGTTTGCTCTGCGGTTAAAGCAGGCAGTTGAGATGGCGTTAACGGTGTGTGGGACTAAAGTCAAGAACTAGCCTTAGGCTCTGACACTAATGTTGTTATAACTCTCCGCCCAGTCAGTGTATGACGATAGAGGGTTTAATAAGTGTGGCGGCGGAAAGGCTGGACCAGTTATCGCAAACTCGCTAATTTCAAACACAAGAGTAATGTTGTACGGTTCGAAGACGACGCGGTATGTCCCAACATCGATGATTTGATTGTCAGAATTGGTTCCCGCCCAAGTCCAGAGTTTCTTTTCGCCAGGGCTGAGCATTATAACTTCAGTGGAGGCAGGCGGCGTAGAGACCAAATTGCCAGCAGAATCAACGATGTGCCAGGAGGCCGGACCGGGAAGATGAATGGTGCGGTGAGACAGATTCTGTAACCCAAAGGTTACCGGGGTGCCAACGGTGCAGTAGCGCTTGGTCGTGAACAGCATTATATTTCCGTTTTCCACCAACTGGTAATTTCCGAACAACACGCGGAACGGCCTGGAAGCCAGACCAAGACCACCAAACTCCACCCGGAAGCTACCAATGGGCTCATCCCAGGCAACAAAAAGGTTTCTACCGTCATCGGGGTACCAGGCCCATTGTTTTTGCTGACCGGGTTGCAGAAACGTGATCGCCATAAA
Organism: Patescibacteria group bacterium; assembly: GCA_022705465.1. Lineage (GTDB taxonomy): Bacteria > Patescibacteriota > UBA1384 > XYA2-FULL-43-10 > 1-14-0-10-43-13 > JAKJEK01. The sequence goes on from JAKJEK010000026.1 coordinate 7,502, forward strand.
TGCGTTCGGAAGATACACCGTTTCGCCATTTGTTTCATTAACGATGCGCCAGGGGGCCGAATTGTTCATAACAACAGCCCGATCGGTATTGTTAACAAGCCAAAATATTACCGGCTCTCCAGCCTGGTACTGGAGCTTCATCAGATACACGTGCAATCCTTTCTGCTTACTGATTTTGCTCTTACCTTTATCCTGATTTGAGCCAGTGTTGGGGTCGTGCTCAGGCGACCGCTTCTCGTTAGAACCAGTGTTGCTTGCTATTTCTTGCTTGGGCAGGGCTTCAACAATACCGGGATCAACAATATGATTCCCCGGTGTAATAGAACCAGGTTTTTTGTCCCGTGTTTGCTGTAACCCGGCAGCATCCGACACTGGATGCAATGATCCAGTAGGTGATTGGTCGATATTAGGTGGTATCGATATTGGAGTAACCGTATTTTGCGGCAACCCCGATTGCTGTGCCTCCTCGATTACCTGTTTTGCTTGATTTTCTAGGGGTATGGCTGCGTGACCTGGCGAAAGCGACGAGGTAGCAAATACTAGGATCGCCGCAGCAGGAAGCGTTCGCCCCAAACGCACTATTTGATTGATCTTCATATTTCTCCATATTTTAATTATCATGGTGGAGCTTTTTCTTATATTCCCTCCGAATTGACGGGTCAAGCAATATGTTATCCACAGGCTGTTTACTTAGTCGTGGACATTTTTTATATGGTCTGTTCTAACTTTTTAACCTAAATACCGACAATCGGCTACCCACTTGCAACCGGTTAATATTTGTTGTATTTTTGAATGCCGCTGGAACTACGCAGCGGCTTTTCTATGCCCAATAGACCGACGCTATTTGCACTGATTGGCCAGTTGATACATAGACTGAGTGCTATATATTGATATTTTTATTGTTTTGTGGTATAATATAATGATGGGTTAGTGCGAGAGGGGGAACCGAATGGAACTAGCTCTGGAGCGCAAGACAAACGGCGGCTATACTGTCGTTGAGCAAGGCGGCAGGCACATTACCGAGCTCCGAAGTACCTGTGGCAGGGAGGTGCAACTGGGAGACATCGTCGTCTCCGCGGGCAGGGTGCATTATCTGCCGCCGCGTGGCACGCGGGGCGTGGTGTTCGAGATCATTGAGCCCCATACTGCGGGCTACACCAGCGACGTCATCGGCGTTCGCTGGACCGATGGAACTCGCTCTCACGTCAAGTTCAAGGATCTGATGGATGAGCGACCCGAAACACTTGCGTAGCCCAAAAA
>JAKJEK010000027.1 GCA_022705465.1 Patescibacteria group bacterium
TTTAACATTGATAAATTAAACAATATTAATGAAAAATATATTCGCCAACAAATTAATAGTCTACTGTTGTCCAGGCTGGCAGAATACGGTATCGCCGATCTCACGGCAGGAGAAATCGCTCTGATTAAACGGGGAGGCTATCAAACGCTGAATGAGGTAGCAAATTGTATTGCTAGTATCCGCCAATTGCCGTCATATGATCCAAGCCTGCTTATTTTTAAAAAATCAGATAAAGATAAGACCAAAACTGGTCTCAGCCTAGCCAGGGAAAAACTGGAAAACCAGAAGGACTGGGATCCGGAACGGTTGCAGCAAGTGTTGCAGTCCATTCCAACTGAACACAGTCTTACTAATGGAGATGTTTTTTGGCCAATAAGAGTGGCGCTTAGCGGCGCCGAGAAATCTCCGTCTCCAGCAGAGTTATTATTCGCACTAGGGAAAAACGAGTCATTGGCTAGAATTAACCAGGCGGTTGCTTCTATCGAAAAACTATAATGAGTACTCAAAAAGAGAGGGTAAAAATTGTTCAGGTTATCGCCGATTCATCACTCGGTGGCGGACCGAAACATGTGCTGGGTTTGCTTAAACATCTCAACAAAGAACAATTTGAGTGTTTTTTACTCTGCCCTCCAGGTCATTTGTCTGAAGAAGCGCGAGCAATACCGGAGGTTTCGGTTGTTACACTGTCGATTCGCTCCAAGTTTGATTTTAATGCTCTGCAAGAATATAACAAAGCCATCAATCGCATTCGTCTTAAAGATGACCCGTTCCGTCCGTTAATTATCCACTCGCACGGTTCCCGAGCCGGCCTTTTGTCGCGTTTACTTCCACAAACCGGGATTAAATATGTGTATACCGAACACCGGTTTGATAAAGACTTTCATCTTGCCAATCCGCTAAACGACTGGCTTCAGCGCAAAGTATTAACCATACTGAATCGGCGCACCGATCTAGTTATCGCTGTTTCAAATGCGGTCAAGGATTACCTGATTACCGCAAAAATGGCACCTGACCATCGAATTGTAGTGATACCAAATGCCATCGAGCTAGGGCAAAACCCTGTCAATCGAACCATCCGTTGCAAGGGCGCCGGAACTCCTATTATCGGTACTGTTGGAAATCTGAACATTCAAAAAGGCCACCGTTTTTTAGTTCAAGCAATGGCTGAGGTTGTGAGGAAATATCCATTGGCAACCCTGGAGATCATTGGGGAGGGGCAGGAGAGAGGGGATTTAAAGGAGCAGATCCGGGAGTTAGGGCTCGAAAAACACGTAACATTATTGGGTAGCAAGACCAACCCGCAAAAATATATGAGTAGGTGGGACGTGTTCGTTTTACCCTCAGTGGCCGAGACGTTCGGGATAGTCTTGCTGGAAGCGATGCACGCTAGTATTCCAATAGTTGCTACCAGGGTCGGCGGGGTGGTAGATGTGGTTGAGCATAATAAAACCGGTTTGCTTGTTGAACCTCGAAAACCTCATGCTCTCGCTCTTGCGATTAATAAGATTTTTTCGCATCCGGATCTTGCTAGCGAGTTCGTCCGCAATTCGCGACATAGAGTTAAGACCTTTGACTGGAGCCAGACGGTTACTCGATTCGAGGATGTTTATAATAAACTATCACGCTAACGACAATGATACGCCAGCGTCAGATGCGGCTCTGTTAATAGTGACAAAAACATTGCAATAGGCTATAATTGCACACGACCAGTTCGCGAATGACTGTATGCAACATGATCAACGTCCCGATGAGGCAAGAAAGGGGAGGCATCATGTACTACTGGTGGTCTGGAGCTGTGACTTGGTTTCGCCAAGCACACAAGGGCCTGCAGGATAGCAGTACGGAATCAGGCGGCATACCCACCGACTGTTTAAGCCAGGACGAGATTCTGGCTTATTGCCGCAAGCAGGCCAATGCTGAGATCCGCGAGCGTGTCCTGGGGCACGCTCGAGAGTGCGGCGACTGCCTCAATGCTCTGATTGAAGAGTATCAGGCAGATTGCCTGTTGCGAAAGAACAATACTAAATAAGCAGCATGGTTTAAACCATGCTGCTTTCTCGTATATAATTCTGTATTAGTGGCTCAAGTAACTAAAGCGGAGATATAAATCATGAACCAAAACCAGTCATATCCTGTCGAATGGGACCTGTCCAAAATATTCAACGTGAGCGAAAGTCAGGCAGCAAGAGAACGGGATCGGTGGCTTGATCGAACGCTTCAATTTGCTGAAAAATGGCGGGACCGTCAGGACTACTTGGAGAACCCCGATGTTTTAGTTGACGCTCTAAAAGAATACGAGGCCTGGGCAGGCCAATTTGGTGATGGAAATAACGAGTGGTACTACTATTGGTTGAGGACACAGCTCAATCAGGCCGATCCGGACATCAAGGCTAGATATAATCAGTTACATGAGCTAAGTGTGAGAATTCAGAACGAGATGCAATTTTTCACACTTAACTTAGCCCGCATCCCTGTTACCAAACAGCGAGAGTTGCTCGGACATAAGGCGTTGGTAAAATACCGCCACCATCTGGAACGAATCTTTGTTCTCTCTCCCCACCTGTTGGGCGAGGAAGCAGAGAGGGTTTTAAACATGAAATCTGCCACGTCTTATGACAACTGGGTAAAAATGATATCCGGGTTTTTATCTCAAGAGAAGGCTCTGATTAACGATGGCAAGGCGGGGAAGACTGAAAAAACGTTCTCCGAGATCACTGCGCTTCTAGATGATGCAACAAAAGCTGTGCGAGATGACGCAGTAAGGGCTTTTAATATAATCATGGATAAACATGCCTTGGCAGCAGAGGTAGAGTTGAATTCAATTCTGGAAAATAAAAAGACTGACGATGAGTTAAGGAGATTCTCTCGGCCTGACGAAGCTAGGCACCTGAGTGATGATATTGAGACAGAAATTATTGACACTTTAGTTGACACTGTAGTCGGGAGATTTGATATTCCTCGCAGGTACTATGAGCTTAAAGCCAGGTTGATGGGTTTATCCAAACTGCAGTATCACGAAAGAAATGTCCCTTATGGTTTACTGCCAACAGACTATAAATACGAGGATGCTGTTGCTCTAGTGCAACGAACCATGGATTCTCTCGATGAGGAATTCGGCCGCATATTCCGATTGTTCGTCCAGGGTGGCTACATTGATGTCTATCCGCGTGCCGGCAAAAAAAGCGGTGCTTTCTGTGCTCACAATCTGATCTCTCAACCAACTTATATCTTAGTAAACTTTAATGGTGACATGCGTGATATCTTAACGCTTGCCCATGAGGCTGGTCATGGCATTAATAATGAATTGATTAGGCAGTCCGGACACGCACTCAGCTTTGGTACGCCTTTGGCTACAGCTGAAGTTGCCAGTACCTTTTTTGAAGATCTTGTTCTCGAGGAAATCAGACATGAATCTGGAGACGAGGCTAGTCTCGCAGTTGCAATGGCTAAATTAAATGATGATATCTCTACCATATTCCGCCAAATTGCCGCGTATACCTTCGAAACCGAACTGCATCAGGTATTCCGGGAAAGAGGCTACCTGTCGAAAGGTGACATTGGCACCTTGTTTCAAAAGCATATGAGTGCATATATGGGTTCTGCTGTTGAACAGTCGGCTGGTTCGGAAAACTGGTGGATTTACTGGTCGCATCTACGTACCCACTTCTACGTTTATTCGTATGCCAGTGGGTTGTTAATTTCAAAATCCTTACAACACCGCGTCAAGCAAGACAAAGCCTTCATATGCAAAATCAAAGAATTGTTATCTGCTGGCCTGACAGAATCGCCACGACAGATATTCGGACGATTGGGTCTGGATATTACCGAGAGCAAATTTTGGCTGGATGGTCTTAACGAAACTGATAGATTGCTAAAACAGACAGAGCAAACTGCTAAACAATTACGTTTAATCTAGCAACAGCTTGTGTCGTATTCCCATGTCACCGCTATCAAATCGTCACGCCAACCGGTGCTCTAGGAACTAGTAACTGCCGTGCTTGAGCGAGGTGGTATAATGTAACAAGGGAGATGCTCTTTAAAAGTCCATACGAAAAAAAGAGAAATTCCATGAACATGCCGGGAGCGTAAAATGATAACCGATCCAAAGAGGAGGTAACAAATGATTGTTTCTTGGATCATTGCGATTATTGTCGGAGGAATTGTCGGTTGGCTCGCAAGTTTAATTATGAGAACAGATGAGCAGCAGGGCATCCTTGCCAATGTTGTCGTCGGTGTGATTGGTGCTTTACTGGCCCGCTTTATATTTACCGACGTCCTTGGCATTGGTGCGGCCGCGGCTGCCGGCACACTTAGTCTGCTGGGTATCCTGTGGGGTGTTATCGGTGCCGTGGTTTTAATCGCAATTCTAAAATGGGTGAACGTTCTTAGGTGAACGTTAAATTTAGTTAATAAAACGGAGTAAGGCGGTATGGCCTTGCTCCGTTTTTAGATTGCCGGAAAAGAAAAAGAGAGGCTTGAGGCCTCTCTTTTGATATTAACCGATTTCACGGTAAGATGCTGCCACCTGTCTAAGTGGTGGCGATTGGCATCCGATCACTGCGACGTGCAGTCGCGTGTTATCGCCCAACAGCTGCCGGACCGTTTCGACATCATTCATCGATGGGTCCTGGGCGTCTGTTATAAGAACGATTTCAGCGCGACTGATCTCGCCGCCCTTGGTTTTGATATCCTCGACAGCTTGGCTGACTGCGCCGAAGATATACGTGTGTGAGCCGGAAAACCCGGTGTTGTAGACGTGCCGGATTAGTCTGTCGGCCTCATCTGGCGTAAGTGCGGTTTTTAGGGAGTGCGGCTTCCCGTCGAATTCCCTCAGGAAGTACTTGGCTTCCCCGCGCGCTGCCCGAAGCAGCAGACTGATCGTTACCCCCCGAGCCCAGACATGCCGTGGCATTCCGTTGGGCATGTTCTCATCCATCGAGCCCGAGACATCCACCAGCACGAACAGCAGCTTCTGCTGAACGCGTTCCTCATAGGGTTGCAGGCGGAATAGGCCGTCTGTCGCCAGCTGCTGATAGAACTGGTCGTCATCCAGGGCCATCTGTTCCGGCAGCACTTCGTGCAGTTCTGAGATATCCCTTAGTTGCTCCACCTCCATCCTGTTGGTCGGGTACTTCACCGGCTCCAGGTTGGTTTGTATCTTAACGTCCAGGTTGATGTCGCGCTGTGTGGCTGCAATTCGCAGCACTTCAATGTCCATCTCTGGCACAGTGCGCGCAATCCGCGCAACCAATGCTCGATCTCTGGACATGTCTCGCAATGGCGCCGTTTCCCCCGCCCTATGGCAAAGGTGTTTGGCTAGTAGCGGGTCGCTCTCCAGAACTTCGCGAACCTTACGCTCTCGTCGTTCCTGTTCCTGACGTGCCCGCTCCTCAGCTTGCCTCCGGAGCTCAGCCATGCGTTCGTCGTCCTGGTCATATCGGCTGTTGCCTTGTCCTGACCCTCCTGAACCATTGCTGCCGGATGATCCGCCACCGCCCGACTGATTCTGGCGGGTTAACCACCAGTAGAGCAATGCTGCGGCTGCAGCGATTGCTCCTCCGATCAACCAGGGAAGCATACGTCTGCCCCTTTCTAGCCGTTGTCAATGCGGTCCAGGACTTCTTGGGCTGAAGTGTCGACTTTACCAAGAAGGGCATTTTGCCGATCTTCGGTCGACTCCAGCTCGGGCTTGACATCTGTAACCTCCTTGCGGAAGTTAAGCAGGTCGCGCCGGAACTGAGCCAAGTAGCCTGGATCGCATTGCTGTCTGGCGACTCGCTGCTGGTACTCCTCCAGAAGTCTGGCGAACTTGCCCTCGTACTCTCCCAGCAGCCGAAGCTGCACCTCGTCGATGTTCTGGCGAAGTCGCTCGTTAGCCTCGGCGATGACTGGTTCGGCCACGTTGCGCAGCACGTCGTGCTTCGCGGTGTCGGTACCTAGGCATAATCCCCAACGGATTGCCTGAATGTCCTCCGGTACCACTTCGTAGCGGCCAAAAAGTAGCGCATGGGCTTCAATCAACTGCAGCAGCTTGCACTTTCGCCTATCGGAGATCACGTCCCCGGTCTGGGTGACGTAGCCTTCGATGATTCGGTCGTACACCTCGCAGAAGTAGGGATCGGTGATCTGGTTGGCCGACACCACGATTCCGGAGATGTAGTCCAGGTCGTCCAAAGGCAGAGAAACCGTCGGTTTCTCGCCCTGGAGGTATTTCTGGTACATCCGGCGACGATCCTCGCTGGACCCCAGATATCCGACATCGCAATGGAAAAGGAAACGGTCAACAACCGCAGCCAGTTCCTTGTTGTTTTTCACTTCCTGTTCTGGATCACGGTTGGTGCTCGCTACAGCGGTTCTCAACCGGACTCGTTCGATCTGCCTGCCGCGCTTGAAGATGCGTTCGTTCAGCACGCCAAGAAGCACTCTCAGCAAGGCGGGATTGGCATCGAGAAATTCGTCCAGTTCCACGAAGTCGGCGGTCAGGATGCCCTCGAGCGGGTACAGAATCCTGCCCGTCTCTCGCATCTCCTTGGGATTGGGAAGTCCAATAACCGATGATTCGGTCATGAACTTATTCAGGCTGATCGAGAACAGGTCGGCGTCGGTAAACACCCCGAACAGGGTGTTAATCAGGTCCGACTTACCCGTTCCGTGCGGGCCAAAGATCATCACGTGCTCTCTGGTTAAGAGAGAGTAAACGGCCTGAGTGATCAGGGAATCCCGGGACGGGAAGATAGCTTTCATCTCGGTTTCCAGCTGGCGTATTTGCCCACCGATTCGCTGGATCCTGGCCATGTCTAGATTCGTTGCTGGTCTGATTGTCGTGAACATGCACCCTCCTCGTCGGTTGTCAAAGATCTTGGCTACAATAGCCAAACGAACGGTACAATAGCACAAATACAAAAACAGGTCAATTCATGAGAACAAAACGAAGCTATTCAGCTAATCGACAGCTTGAGCGATTTCTTTATTTACGATCTCTAATAATCTTTTTTGCGCTTCTTTCAGGTCACTATTAACAATAGTGTAATCATAGTCAGCTTGCCGGTTGAGTTCCAGTTCGTAACGTTCCTTGCGCAGCAATTGTGACGACCCGTCCTCAGTGCCCCTGGATTCTAGACGCTTGGCGGCTTCCTCTGATGTTGGCGGTAGTATGAAAATCGTTACGACATTATCATAATATTTTTTGATCGTTGCCGCACCTTTCACATCCAATAATGCGACCACTGCTTTTCCGGATTCAATCAAAGATTCGAAATCGGAGCGTCGGGTACCATATCGGTTTTCGTAGATCTGTTCCCACTCGAGCATTTCATTTGAGTTGATCATGCGGTCAAATTCGCCATCGCTCACGAAGCGATAATCCAAGCCATCTACTTCTCCCGGCCGCATGTTTTTTCTAGTAGTGTAGGAAACGGAAAAAGCGACCCTGTCCTTCATATTGCGCAAAGGTGATGTTACTGAGTTTTTGCCGGCACCCGAAGGACCGGATACGACAAATATTTTTGTTTTAACTTCGATTGTCATCTATTAGGTAAGCGCCGTCTAATTGTCTAGATTGTACCAATTTGGTCGTTAATGTAAAACAGGTACATTAAGACATAAAAATAGCACTAAAGCGATTCTGGGGCCAAATAAGGGCTATAAAACGCATATACTTAACCGTTCTTAGGCAATAAATTTACAAGCATTCTAGATAAACAAAAAATCGGATATATCCGATGCTTTTCTTGTCTTACTTTGGCTCCGGGGCTAGGATTCGAACCTAGATTAACAGGGCCAGAACCTGTCGTCCTACCATTAGACGACCCCGGAAAATCAAAATGACTAATCAACACGATATCATTTTTTCTGTCACAAGACAAGGCTTGAGATCCATTTATCATCTCTCTATAATGTTGCTGTGGTTCGGCAGTAAATGCCCGGACATATTTTATTATATGGAGGAGCGATGGGAGCGGAACAGAATGTATTGATGGTGTTGGCCAATCAGGATTTTCGCGACGAGGAATATTCGGTACCTCGTGAGATTTTTGAGCAGAACGGGATCGGAACAAAAGTCGCTGCTGCGGAACCTGGCGATTGCACTGGTGTGAACGGCTTGACCATTTCTGTCGATTTTACGTTTGACGAAATTAATGTCGACCAATTCGACGCAATCGTATTCGTTGGCGGTCTTGGAGTAGAGCGCTATTTTGCCAATGAGATGGTTCTTGGATTGGCCCGGGAGTTCTATAGCGCCGGAAAGTATACCTGTGCTATTTGTTGGGCTCCGGTAATACTGGCCAAGGCTGGTTTGATCGAAGAGCGCAACGTAACAGCCTGGAACGGCGCAAAAAGTGATATTGAAAATGTCGGTGCGCGTTACACCGGTGAAAACGTTACTATTGATGGCAACATTGTAACTGGTAGCGGGCCGGATGCGGCCGGAGAGTTCGGACAAACGATCGCTGACTTGCTGCAGGGTAATTAGTTGACAGCATCATCCGTTTGATAATGCATTGAAAAGATGCGGGTTTTATGATATATTTTCCCAGTGTGGCGCCATCGTCTAGGGGCTAGGACGCCGCCCTCTCACGGCGGTAACAGGGGTTCGAATCCCCTTGGCGC
>JAKJEK010000028.1 GCA_022705465.1 Patescibacteria group bacterium
ACCATCGCAGCTCTCTGCCGGAAAAAATGATAGCAAACAGCATCAGGACAGCAGGGATCAGAGAGCTGGCGGCGAAAGGTATCCTGGCAACCCAATGCAGGGATGTGGCTTGGGTCGCAAAAACCGACCCGCCCCAAAGGGCGGATAACAACACTGCTATTGCGAGTAACACATTGGCTGCCGAACGTTTTGGGGAACAGATGATCAGAATGGCGATGATCAAACTGACCGCCGTGCTTGTAATCGACAGAATACTTGAGATGCTATTCCACATAATACCCTCACATTTTTTTGAACACTTTTCAGATATTACATGATGAAAAAAAGCTAGGCAATACCTTGAATGCCTAGCTAATATTTGTTAAGCGCACACCTACTAAACGAAAGCAGGTAACCGCTCAAACACTGTCGGTCTCGACTGATCATATTCCTCCAGCTCCACTCGAACTTGACCACGGATGTTGGCTTGCAGCAGCGGCAGATAGGCAGCCAGGTCATTTCTAAGCAGGTATACCGGTTTCGGCTTTGGATTTCTCAGGAAGTAGCCCTGATAAATGTCCTCGACCATTTCCGGAATCACCACTTTATCGATCGGATGCAGGGGAATGTGCAGGCGATTCTGCAATACTTCGAGCAGCTTCGGCTTCATGCAGGCCACTGCCTGCTGATAACCCATGGCCTTTGCGCACCCGGCAAGCGCTACGATTAATGCCTGTGCGACCAGGAAACGCATCGGACCGACACAGCCGAGCTTGCAGATCTCGAAGGTCTCGTGCCGGCTGATATGGCCGGGCAGTTCGTCTTCGACTTTGAAACCGAAGTAATGTTCGGTTGGCAGTGGCTCGCTAGCCAGGATGATCCCGACTGAGCCAATTACGCGACCGTCCTGTTCAGCGATGAGCAGAGTCGACGGCCTCTCCTTACTCATGAGATACTCGCAAAACCCTTTCTCGCGGTATATCCGTTCGATCAGGATGCAAGCCTCCATGTACTCCCATTGGGAGTGTGGTTTGCGTACTGTTATCATCTGGCTCCATCTTCCTTTCCACGCCAGCCAGTTATGTGCACCAGAACGCTCCTGAGGAGACACCCCTTACATCAATTAAGATGATATATTGATTATGGCACATTTGCGCCTGTTTGTCAATCGTAAATGAATCCGTTTTTCGATTAATGTGTTACTGTTGCTGTTTTTAATAAAAAGCCCCTCGAGTGCGAGGGGCGACCAACCACCGGCTACAGCTGGAAGCTGGTGCTTTTTTGTCAACTACGTGTTGTTTTCTTGTCTGCGTCAAATGGCCACTTGGCAATAATCAAATATTTAGGCAATGACGGGAAGATTTCGCGCAGCTCTTGCCATACCGCCTCAGTTACAAAAGGCATAAAAGGATGAAGCATGATCAGCGTTTCGGAAAGTAGCTTGATGAGAATTTTTTTGGTATTTTCCCGTATACGCTGGTCGGCGTCTGGAGCCAGTTGGTTCTTAGATGCCTCAATATAGATGTCGGCAAACGTGTGCCAAAAATAATCGTAAAGTGTCTCGCCAGCTAAAGAAAAGCGAAACTCATTCAACATACGCGAAACATCCCGCTTGACCTCTTGGTGACGCGACAGAATCTGCTGGTCGGCCGGACTTAACAATTCCTGATCAATTGCCAGATCAGAGACAGATTCGCCGCCAATCTCTCCGGTCTTCAAGTCACCCTCAGAGACTCTCAGAATCGTAAATCGCGAGGCATTCCAAATCTTGTTTGAAAAATTGCGATAGCCCTTGATCTTGCCCTCCCCGATAGGAATGTCTTGGCCGGGGGTTGAACCGACCACCAGAGCCATACGCACTGCATCTGTGCCATACTTGGGAATAAGATCAAGAGGGTCAAGGGAGTTGCCCAGAGACTTACTCATTTTGCGATTATGCTCATCCCGAACCAATCCGTGCAGATATACGGTCTCAAACGGAGATTTGCCAGTGAATTCAAGACCAAACATAACCATTCGAGCCACCCAGAAGAAAAGAATATCATAGCCGGTTTCCATGACAGTGGTCGGATAAAAGTAATCAAGATCGGTGGTTTTTTCTGGCCAACCCAGGGTAGAGAAAGGCCAAAGCGCTGAAGAGAACCAGGTATCCAATACATCGGGATCCTGGACCCATCCTTCACCCCTTGGGGGCTCCATGCCCACATAGTAGGAAACACCGCTGGTGTTATCAACCTGATGATTAAGGATTTCAGTGGAGGCAATAACCGGCCGGCCAGTAAAGCGGTCCGGGACTTGTCCTTTGAATTCGATCTCATACTTGGCAAAACCATTTGTCGAACGCAATTCCAAACAACTCTTTACTCCATCGATATAGCCGGATAGTCCGGTCTTCGCAACAACACCGGTTCGGTCAGTTTGCTTTTCGGTGCAAGTAAAGCTTTCGGTGTCGATCCGGGTGCGGATTTGACCATCAAAGAAATCGACGTACTCATAGTTGTGAGTATCCTGGATATTACTTAAAATCCAGGATAAGTCCTCGGGATCGATTATAGAGAATCTAAATTCCTCACTATTTTTCGCTGAAACCGGAGAGCCTTCTTGTCCAGCCTCCACCTGCTTCTTATTCCTGGTTAATTCCGGCAGTTCCGGCAGCTGCGGCAGATTCTTGTACCATACAGGGATCTGATGCCCCCACCATAACTGTCGAGAGATGCACCAGTCGCGAATGTTATCCATCCAATCGAAGTATACTTTCTCAAAACGCTCAGGAATAATTTTAATGTCATGATCTTCAACTGCCTTTTTCGCCTTCTCGGCTAACGGTCTGGTTTTTACAAACCATTGTTTAGATGGAATGGGCTCAATTACTCCGCCACAGCGATAGCAGGTGGCGATATTATGATCGTATTCATCGATGTGATCAATCAAACCCATGGCTTCCATATCGGCCACAATGGCTTCGCGTGCCTCGATAGTTTTCATACCGGCGTATTTACCGGTATTGTCCATCATGCGACCGTTCTCGTTGATAATCTGCTTCATTGGAACGTTATGGCGCTGAGCAATCTCGTAATCCGTAAAGCTATGCGCTGGCGTCACCTTAACTGCACCACTTCCAAATTCGGGATCAACAGCATTATCCGCTACCACAACAACCTCGAAGTCTCCGAGCACGCCCTGAATGGTATATTTTTTGCCGACCATCTCCAAGTATCGCTGATCGCCGGGGTGAACAGCGACGGCAGTGTCACCCAATTTTGTTTCCGGTCGAGCGGTAGCCAGGATAAACGGACCATACTTCAGCCAGTAAAGTTTGCCCTTTTCAAATCTATACTCAACTTCATCATCGGCAATTGCCGTGTGACAACGCGGACACCAATTCACAACACGAACACCACGGTAAATCAAGCCTTTATTGTAGAGGTCAACGAAGGCGGTTCGAACCGCATGGCTTAAACCTTCATCCAGGGTAAAACGCTCTCTGGACCAATCGCAAGAGGACCCGAGACGTCTAAGCTGCCGGGTAATAGTTGAACCGTATTGCTCTTTCCACTCCCAAACCTTTTCGATAAATTTTTCACGGCCGAGTTCGTTCTTATTAATCCCCTGCTTCCTTAGGCTTTTGTCTACCACAGTTTGCGTAGCAATACCGGCATGATCAGTTCCCGGAAGCCAGAGAGTAGGGCTACCCATAAGACGGTGGTAACGAGTCATAATGTCTTCCAGGGTGGCGAAGAGAGCATGGCCCATATGTAATTTACCGGTGATGTTGGGTGGGGGCATGGAAATAACAAAGGGTTTTCCATCAGTCTGACGGTCATAGCTAGGGGATTTGCCCATATTGACCTCAGGACGAAAATAGCCGGCATCTTCCCACTGCCGATAAAGATCTTGTTCAAATTGTTCAGGCTCGTAAGCCTTTGGAATTACTTTCATGACAAGCCTCGTTGTATGTTAGAGATATATCAAATTTGTACGCTCAATACCAGAGCTAATACTAGATTTCAACAACGTTGTTCTTCAGGAACTTTTTGATAGCTGAAAGAGTCTCCTCGCGAAATTGCGGGGGCGATGAAGCAACCCAAACGGCGAAGTTGTATAACTCCTGGTTTTCAACCCGGATCCATTTGCCATTCTTTGACAAAAAATGAAAGAGGGTAGTAATAGCGATCCGTTTGTTGCCATTGCGAAAGGGATGATTCTTAATCATCAAATAAAACAGAGAGGCGGCCTGATCGTAGAGTCCAACATGTAGGGCTCTTTTATTAAAGGTTTGGAACGGCTCTGATAAACAGCTTTCCAGGGAATAGGGGAAACGAGTGGAGAAATCCGGGATTGGCTCGTCCCACTTCAATAATTCTTTAGCCATGCGGTAGGCGATCAACTCAACCTCTTGAATTGTAATGCGAAAAATCATTCTTCCCCCAATTGCCTGATTACATCGCCGTATTCCTCTAATACCCGCTTAACGGTCTGTGCAACGGCCTGGCGATCTTTATGGTTGGGTTTGCCTGCCATTACTCCTAAATCAGACATTTTTATGGCAAAATTCCGGCCAATCCGGGTTGCGGGTATTTTACCGGCCTTAATGAGCCGGAAAACCTGAGTTCGGTTTAAACCTAAAATTTCGGCGGCTCGGGTTGTAGAGATAAATTCTTCTTGTTGCATTATGCTTACATTGTACAGATTGTTGCGTTTTATTGTCAATGAATCTTTTAGAATAGTGCCGGTTCTTCCTATAAGATGATGGCTTATTAATTTCCATATGGATCTTGAGTTGGTGGTGTTTACACGGTTAAAACAACCAAATACAAGAAAGTATCACGGAATTACTAGTTCGATATGTTTGGCTAGTCAGAGAATCTAAATCAATTCCAAATTAGAGTCGATTGCGGCTTCCTTCCAGGAGTTATCAGCTTTTGTCTCCAAACGGTGCAGTGCCGCCAATCCAATCATGGCAGCGTTATCACCACACAAACTCAGCGGAGGGATTCGTAAATCAACATCAGGATGATTGTGACCCACAGACGCCTCAAGCCGACTGCGGAGCTGTTTGTTTGCGGCTACTCCGCCTGCCAAGACGATGGTTTTAGGCCCGAACTCTTCTGCGGCTCTTAAGGTTTTTGCAACCAATACGTCAACCACAGCATCCTCAAAAGCGGCGGCAATTCGAGCCTTCGTGTCGTCTGTTAAACTACCCTCGAGACCACTTATATCACGAACCTTCTTTAAAACAGCGGTTTTTAACCCGGAAAACGAGAAGTTATAATTACGCTCATTAATCAAGGGGCGCGGGAAAACCAACGAATTGGCGTCTTGCGACCGCTCGCGGTGCTCGTTTGCCACCCTGGAAACAACGGGGCCGCCAGGATAGCCCAAATCCAGCAATTTCGCCACCTTATCAAATGCTTCACCAGCAGCATCATCGAGAGTTTGGCCAATAACTTGATACTGTCCATGCTCACGCATCAGAATAAGTGAGGTGTGTCCACCAGAGACAACCAAAGCGAGCAAAGGGAATTTGAAGTCGCCCCCACATTCCATCTCGAAGCGCCTGTCTTCACCGGCACGACCGTCGGCACAAAGAGCTGAATACAGGTGGCCTTCAATGTGGTGAATGGGGATAAGTGGTTTATTTGTGGCATAGGTTAAAGCCTTCGCCGCATTGAAACCGACAAGCAAGGATCCGATCAATCCAGGACCAGAAGTGACTGCAATATGGGTTACAGCGGAGTGCAGAAAGCTAATCGCCCGCTGATCTTGATCGGTTATATTATCAGGCAAAGATTCATTATTATTTAGACGGCCTGCCGCAAGATTAAGCGCCCCGGAGATCACAGGAATAATCGCCTCCATATGCGCCCGAGAGGCCACTTCCGGGACAACGCCGCCCGTTTTAGCATGCAAATCAGCCTGAGAGCTGACCAGCGAGGACACAATAGTAATTTTACCCTCGTGATTTTGCGTGACTATCGCGGCGGCAGTCTCATCACATGAGCTTTCAACGGCTAAGATGACTGGAAGTTTGTTCATTGGAATGTATTTATGCTTGATACCTTGAGCACCAAGTGTATTTTATTAATAACATTAATAAATTATGACCTTTGTCAGACCTGGAATACAGTACCATTTTGTTATTAATTTCTCAAGCCAAACTAAGTAGCTTTAGCTTTAGTTGAGTTTGTGGTAATATTATTAAAATGGCAAGTACTATCTTTCAAACTGAGGAGTGGGCGCAATTCAAACTGAAAACAGGCTATTCGGAATACCTGTGGCTTGGAGAGATTTTGGTGTTAGTCAAGAAGTTGGCGCTTGGCCGCACCATGCTGTATTCACCAATGGTTGGTGCAGAAATTGCCACAACAATTGACAAGAAATTATTAAGTCAGGTATCGGATATTGGCAGGGAAAGAAAGTCGCTATTCTACCGCTTAGAGATAGATGCTCCGCAAGATGATTTTAATACTAACCACCTGCATGAGCAGGGGTTTATCAAGGCGTTTGAAGAGCTTCAACCCGAGCACACACTTTCACTAGACACTACATTGACTGAAACAGAAATTTTATCCCAAATGAAGCCAAAAGGTCGCTACAATATCAAGGTGGCCGAAAAGCATGGTGTATATACAACCACTGCTTCGACACCCGGTAAAGAGCTTGATGCGTTTTACGATCTATATTCTACAATGGCTAAACGTCAAAATATTTCCTACCGGGCAAAATCATACTTCGAGGCCTTGCTTGAAATTCTAGGGAAAAGGGGTTATGCTAAAGTGTACCTCGCACAGGTTAAGGAGAGCGATTTGGTCGTGCCACTAGCAGCTGCCATTATTATCACTTATGGCAATAAGGCAATCTATTTATTCGGTGGATCGAGTAATGAGTTTAGAAACCTGATGGCCCCATACCTGCTGCATTGGCAGGCAATTAAAGAGACCAAAGCTCAAGGTGTCACCGAATATGACTTTTTTGGTATCACTAATTCCAGTGACCCCAAACACCCATGGTCAGGGATAACCAGATTTAAAAGACAGTTTGGAGGCAAGGAGATTGATCTGGTGGGAAGCTACGATAAAGTATTTCGTCCGACCGAATACAAACTATTTAAGATTGCCGAAAAAGTGCGGCGTTAAATTAATATGTCAGTCAAAAAGATAATTTCAAAAGCGGTTTCTCAACAGCAGAAAAATCGGATCCACAAGCTCCAGAGTAAGTGGGCGTGTTTCAGGTATGGCCACCCGAGCAGAAAACTAAAGGTAATTGGCGTCACGGGCACCAAGGGTAAAACCACCGTGTGCAATATGATTGCCTCGATTTTGGATGCCAATGGCTGCAAGAATGCCATGGAAACCACAATTAATACCAAAATAGGCGACCAGATTATCCCGCATACCACAAAGCGACATTGGGTCACGACACCTCCTTCATCGGTCATCCAGAGTTTCCTTAAACGGGCAGCAGAGGAGAACTGCGAATACGCCATTCTCGAGATTACATCGCAAGCGATCGACCAGAACCGTACTTGGGGTATTGATTTTGATGTGCTTGTATACACGAATCTGTCCCACGATCACCTGGACTATCACCAAACCAAAGAGCGGTACCTGGTAGCTAAGCTTAAGGCATTCCAAGAGAACCCTCAGGCAAAATTTGTGGTGAACATGGACGACAGCTACTGGAATCGGTTTCACTCATTGCCTGCAAGCGAAAAGTTTCTATATTCTATTAAGCGACCCATTGAACATGGTGCGGTAGCAAGAAAAATTTTGCCGGGTGCCGAAAGTATCACCTTTACTGTTGCTCATGATACCGGCCAGAATACAATTAACCTCAATTTACCCGGTCTATTTAACGTCCAGAATGCATTGGCGTCGTTTTGCGTGGGCTTGGCGCTAGAATTAGACCCAGAGAAGATTAAGGCCGGGCTCGAACAGATCGATAAGGTAACCGGGCGAATGGAGTCAATTCGTGTTTCCAACAAGCAGGACCTGACGGTAATCGTCGACTATGCTCACAATCCAGATTCTCTCAAGAACGTATACGAAACGGTTAGAGAGGGCATGATTAAGCGCGGCGGGCGATTGATAGCAGTATTGGGCGCTACCGGTCGACGAGATAAGACCAAGCGTCCAATTATGGGCGCCTTAGCTGGAGGTTATGCCGACCTTGTTTTTTTCACTAATGAAGATCCATACGACGAAGATCCAGACACTATCATAGAAGAGGTGGCTGGTGGCATCCATCGAGGTGCAAAAAAGAAGCACCAGTGGCATCTCAACCGCAACTACTGGAAGGTAACCGACCGAGCGCAAGCCATTCATCAGGCAATTGAGGCTGCAGACAAGGGTGATGTGGTTGTGATAACCGGTAAGGGCGCAGAAGAGGTTATGGCAGTGGGAGAGGATGAATTTATCCCGTTTTCTGATCGCAAGATTGCCCGGCAAGAATTAATGAAGCGTTTCAGGGAGGAGTAGTGCCGCTTTCCTACCGATAATATTGCGGCCGGTC
>JAKJEK010000029.1 GCA_022705465.1 Patescibacteria group bacterium
GCCGCTTTCCGTCGGTTACAGCTGAACTGCTAACTATACCGGGTGTCGGACCAGTGATCGCACGAACCCTGGTGGAGGGATTAAAAATTCAAACGATTGACGAATTGCCACAGGCGTTGAATTCACCGGCGGGCAAAAAGTTATTTAAGCAGAAAACCCGCGAAAAGATTCTGAGGGGCTACTACGCGCTAACCTCGCACACCCGACGGCTGCCAATTTACCGTGCCATGCCAATTGCTGATGAAATATTGTCGGCATTAACACAAGAGCGGCATGTAATGAGGGCCGATGTGGTTGGGAGCCTTCGCCGCCAAAAGGAAACAATTGGCGACATTGATCTGGTTGCTACCTCGACTAACCCGACTGAAACTTTTAATTTTATCGCTAATCTCCCTTTCGTGAAGCAGATTCTTGCCAAAGGGGAAACAAAGATAACTTTTATTCACAATAGCAACACCCAGATTGATATTGAAATATTGCCAAAAGAGAATTATGGCTCACTTTTGCTATATCTAACCGGTTCAAAAGATCATAACATCGCGTTACGAACACTTGCGGAGGGCAAAGGACTCAGTTTGTCGGAATGGGGCATTAAACAAGATAATCGCTTAATAACGTGCGATACGGAATCGGGCGTATACAAGATGCTGGGAATGGAATGGGTGCCACCGGAACTTAGAGAGAACCGGGGTGAAGTCGAGGCATCACTAAGGGGCGACCTACCAAATCTAGTTGAGGAGAGCGAAGTCCGGGGCGACGTGCATATCCATTCAAATTGGTCTGACGGACAAGCAAGCATTGCAGAGATGGCGTTGGCAGCTAAAGCGTTGGGGCGTAAATATATTGCAATTTCCGACCATACTGTCGGATTGGGGATAGCAAACGGGCTGAATGAGGAGGAGATGCAAAACCGACAAACTGAAATCGAAGAAGCAAACAAAGCAGTCAGGGGTATCGCGATATTGTCGGGGCTCGAGGTTAACATTCTAAGCAACGGAGAACTCGACATAAGCGATCAAGTATTGGCACAGATAGATGTCGTAACCGCCTCAGTTCACGGCGCACTCAGGCAATCACAGGAGCAAATTACCGAACGATTTATGAAAGCAATGGATAACCCAAATGTTGATATTATCGGACATCCGTCTGGACGGCTTATTAATGAGCGACCGGAATCAACAATTGATTGGCCGTCTTTCTTCCGCAAGGCCGTTGAGACTAATACGGCAATTGAAATTAATTCATCGCCGTATCGGCTGGACTTGAAAGATACTCTAGTACAGCAAGCCAGAAGTTACGGGGTTAAGTTTGTAATTACCACCGATGCCCATACACCGCACGAACTTGCATACATTAAATACGGCATCAATGTTGCTAGGCGCGGCTGGCTGGAGAAGTCAGATGTCTTAAATACGCTTACGCTTTCAGAATTTCTCAGTTCTTTGAAATAAGATGAGGTGGCGCACTAGCAGTAAAGCCGCAACCAGATTGCTTGAAATATGCGAGCACCTTTGACGACACAGCAATGCGATAGTTGACGCGAAAATACCCCTTGATATAGTTGAATGCTGACAAAAGAGGTAGAGCATGAGCAATGGAATGCGCCAATTTAAAAATAGAACGGAGGCTGGGGAAAAACTGGCGGAAAAGCTTGAGCGATACAAGGGCCAGAACGCAATAGTGTATGCGCTTCCACGTGGCGGCGTTATTACCGGTGCAGCAATCGCAAAAAAACTTAATTTTCCGCTCGATCTTGTCTTTGCCAGAAAAATCGGCCATCCATTGAACCCCGAATTTGCCTTGGGTGCCGTTTCTGAGGGCGGTCACTTGGTTGAAACCTTGTCAGGCGTAAGGGGTATCGATAGTGAGTGGCTGGCGAGGGAAATCGAAATACAAAAGGGCGAGATTAGACGCCGGCGCGAGAGATATCTTCGAGGCCCCCCGTCAACTTCTGCTCAAAACAAGATCGCCATCATTGTTGATGATGGGATTGCGACTGGCGCAACAGTACTGGCGGCAATTGAGGAAATTAAGGCGCAAAATCCAGCCAAGTTGGTTGTGGCAGTCCCTGTTTCGCCGCCCGATACAGCCCAACTAATTCGCGACAAAGCTGATGAGCTTGTGGCGGTCATAATTCCCGATTTGTTTCTTGGGGCGGTCGGTGCCTACTATGAAAACTTTGATCAGGTCTCTGATGAGGAGGTGATCGAAATTATGAATGAGATTCCTAGCGACCCGCTGATTTTTACATTTCCAGAGTTTAAATATTTGGCGTCTGAGATCGAAAAGCTAGAAGGAGTGTCGCAAGGCCGGTTTGCTACCAGGCGCTTCAAGAACGAAGAAATTGAGATTGAACTGCAGAGCGATGTTGGCGGTCAATCGTGCCTAATCTTAGGATCGGTTGCACCACCGGCCGACCGCCTGATCGAGCTGTCGATGCTGGCACACACATTAAGAAAAGAAGGCGCCACCGAGGTAATTGGCATGATGCCCTATCTTGCCTATTCCCGTCAAGATAAAAACGAGCCTATGAAGAGTATGGCGACACCTTTAATCAGCGAGATACTTCGGGTTGCCGGCTTTAATGAAATTGCAACCATTGATGTCCATAGCGACTATGATGAGTACGTATTTACTGTCCCAATAGCCTCCATGTCACCGGCGCAACTATTCGCAAAAGAAATTGATAAAGAGGTGTTCGAGGGTGCAACAATTGTCGCTCCGGACGAAGGAGCAATAGAACGAGCCGAATATCTAAAAAACGTAACTAGAATCAAACGACCTAGTGCCTACTTCAAAAAACGACGCTCTGGCCAAGAGGTTGAATCGGCGCTTCACGGTGAGGTCGGGCCCAAAGCAATAATTGTTGATGACATTCTCGATACCGGAAAAACAATGGTCACAACCGTTGATGCCCTAGTGAATAACGAGGGCGTTAAAGAGATTTACGTAATTGTAACTCACGGTTTATTTACCGGAACTCTGTGGGAAACGCTTTTTGACCTAAAGGTTAAGAAAATATTCACCACCGATAGTATCCCGGAAGCTCGCCAAAAGGCGTCAGATCGCATTGAGGTTATTTCGGTTGCGCCGTTGTTGCGGGACTATTTACGGGAGTAATGATAATGGCAGATCATATTCAACAAGAGTCAGTTCAAATTCCGATCGGCGATATTCTGCTTGACGGATTTATGGCAATGCCAACAACGGGAAAGGGGCTGGTTATTTTTGCCCACGGTTCAGGCAGCGGAAGGCTAAGTCCCAGAAATCAGTTTGTCGCACAAGTTTTGCGTGCGAAGGGACTGGTTACTTTGCTTTTCGACCTGTTAACCGAAGAAGAAGATCGGGTATACGAGAATCGCTTCAACATCAATCTTATTGCGGATCGTTTGACCCAGGCAACGGCATGGCTGTTAAACAATCCCGAGAACAAAGAGTTGCGGGTTGGCTACTTCGGTGCCAGCACAGGTGCAGCTGCGGCTCTTCAGGCTGCCGCATACATGCCTGACCCAGTTAAAGCAATCGTGTCTCGCGGAGGTCGGCCAGATCTAGCAATGCCTACCTTACCACAGGTTAAAGCTCCAACCCTGCTTATTGTTGGGGGTAATGATGATGTAGTAATTACCCTAAATCAGCAAGCCTATGATGCATTGCAAGTCGAAAAAAAATTGTTGGTTATCCCGGGTGCAACCCACCTATTCGAAGAAACGGGTGCCCTGGAAACAGTCGCGGAAGCAGCCGGGGAGTGGTTTGTTAAGTATTTAGAGTGAACTGCGATCCCTTTAGTGGCGGCATAATGCCGGGATGGCTGGTTAAGATGCTCTCCGCCTTCAACCACCGAGAGTTGAACTATTTTAATCTTTCTGGCTTTTAGCTCTCGATAGGGCGCTTGCCAGAATATTTAGAATGGCTTCTTTGTCTTGTTTCGTGCCAAGTTTTTGATCCTGAATCATTTGCTGTGTTTGTCTGATCTCATTGATTATCGGCTCAATTCTCGTGGTATAGGATGTGCATTCGACGAGTCTCAGCAAACTCTCTGAGTATCTCTTGGCAGTGTGTGAGTTTGATGTCAGATCGTGGCGCAATCGACCAAAACTTTCCGCCACAAACCGCTCCCAAGTCGGACGGTTAAAAATATGCAGTGTCCCCTTCCCATCGAACCGGCGATGATTGTCCGGAAGCTTTCTTTGTGAAAGCAGACAGAGCGCATCAGTTAAGTAGTCCAGGCAAAGACTCACAGTTGTTGGGTCGCCTGGAGTAGTTTTGATGGCAACATCGGTTAACTGCTGGATCGGAAACAGCGGATCTTGCTCATCCGTGCGTTGGTTTTCAACATTGATGATATCGTGGAGCTTATCTTTGAGGTTTTTTGCTTTACCTTCTTGGCAGCATAGTTGAGCAATTTCCTGCCCATGTTGTATGAATTGGCCAATTTCGGGCATAACATAGAACCATGCAACGCCGTCGGTATCTGTATTCTTCAGCACTTCCTGGTCAATACTACGAACGAAACCGGCTTGATTGGAGCACAGGCTTTGGGTAGGTTTTGTTACCTTTTGTCGATCAATAATTTCTTTTGCCGTTTCCGGCTCATGAAACGGCTTGCCTATCTGCTCCGGATATAGCTGATTAATGTTGGCAATCAAACTTTTATGAATACGATAAACAACTATGTTTGCTTGCAATGATTTAACGACCTGATTAACAAAGTAGACCAGAGCTCCTAGCGATATTATTGCCAGGATAATGGCTACCGTCACAGAAATCTGCGGCACAAACGAAGTAACCTGATCGTCCTGGCTACGCACACCGCGCAGTATAAGTAGAGCGTAAATAATAGTAGCGACGTAAACACCAAGGGCAGCCTGATTGCCACGATCCTGGATAAATGTACGCAGCGCCC
Source organism: Patescibacteria group bacterium (assembly GCA_022705465.1). Classification (GTDB taxonomy): domain Bacteria; phylum Patescibacteriota; class UBA1384; order XYA2-FULL-43-10; family 1-14-0-10-43-13; genus JAKJEK01. The sequence goes on from JAKJEK010000029.1 coordinate 4,904, forward strand.
TAGGAGAATACTGGCTGGCTGATAGTTGCAATGCAATAATGGCAATCGAGTACACCACGGAAGCAATTGTTGCGATCGAACCGGCAATAGCAGACAGCATAGCCCGAGCCGCATCAGGGGTACCGCTAAACAACCAGGGTACAACGCTTTTGATCACTTCAAAATATTGATGATCGAGCCATAAAGTCAGTATTGCTAGTCCGAATATACCAACAGAGATAGAAGCTGGTACAAACCAAAAACTGGTTTGTAGCTGTTTCCAGATTTTTCTTATTTTGCTCATATTCGTTTGAAGTTAATGATAGCGCGTAATTATATCACACAAACAAAAAGCGGGGCTACCATGATTCCGTAAATTCCCAATCTACTAACTAACGTGGTTCCCCGCTCTACTAATTTCGCCTTGTTGGCAAAACAATCGCTGAATTCTAATGCTTAGCTATTTCAATTGCTTTACCGTTGATAAGGGCATCGGCTACTTTTTTGTTGGCGGATGATAATATTCGCTGAAAGGTGCTCTGCGAAGTTCCCATCTGCTTGGCCGCCTCGGTCTGATCTAACTCAAGAACGTTCTTTAGGCGCAGTGCTTCAAGTTCCTCCATTGTTAAGCTAACCACGTCCAATAGCCTAAGTGGTACCCCTTGGGGCTTGAAATATGTAACTTCCGGATTGAAATCAATCCTGCGGCACAATCTTGGTCTTGGCATATAGGTTTGTCTAATTCTTTTAAATAAATTATTATGTAGTAAAAGAAGGCCACCGGCCCCGAAAGGGGCCGGGCTCCCGCCTTCTTTTATTTTTGCTCGCCTTTGAGAGAGCTGATTTCGTCCCGAAGTGCTTTTAACTCATCTTGGAGCATTTTTTCCTCATCTTCAAGTGCAGCTAGTTCATTTCCGGGTGAGCGGAACCTGCGAAAACCGAATCCGGCTGCTCTACGAAGGCCACATCCGGCTCCACCCCTGCACAAACCCAGTCCTCGACCAGTCATTGGCCCGTAACCCAGCGGTCCTGTTCCATCTAATCCTGGCATGCGAATCACCTCCTCTTGGTGTTTTAATTATTATGAATATATACCCATTATTTTCGAATGTCAAGAGTTCTGGTGTGATTTATTGCACAGCATGACGGACGCACTAGTATTTCTTTAATATTCACTAAGAAAATCAATTAAAATAAAAAGCCCGCCGGAATCCGTGCGGGCTTGAATTTGTTTACTCCAAATTGTGGAGCGGCAAGTTATCGATCCAGCTCCCAATGAAGTGTGCCATAACGACAATCGCCAGTGCCAGAGCAACCTTCTGGGTGACTTCTTTGATCCACGGTTTCCAGGTCGCCAGAGCCAGAAGCGTCTGGATCAACGCGATGGTCAGGAAGCCAACAAATAGGTCAACCCGAATGGCCACTCCAAGCGGCAGCAAACAGACCGGCAGCAGCAGAACCAGCGCCATCACGGCCTTGCCCCCGAATGTACCGAGAGCGTAGCGGACTGACTGGCGTAAGCTAGCGCCTTCAGCGGCTTTGCTGAAGTACATACTGCCACCATCGGCCAGTGAGTCGGCAAAGGCGGCGGCGGCCATTGCTTTGATGACCAGCTCCTTTCCGACCCCACCGGTAGCCATCCCGATCAGCACCCCGGCAATAGTCATTACCCCGCCGCAGATGCCGAACATCGCCTCGCCAATCAGGCTGTGCACTGCGACAAGGCGCTGGCGCCACTTGGGGATCTTGAGGTCGAGTATCATGTCGAGATAGCTTTTCCTGAATGCTTGCTCTTTGGAAAACCCGAGGAGAGCAAGTACCCGGAAGAGCTCCTCTTCGGAGTCAACCTCGCTGATCTCGATGAAGCCACCCAGCCGCTCGACCGAATCGATCGAGATGACGGCGCCCTGAAGGCGGTACATCTGACTGGCATTACGAACCTGGGCGAGCACGCCGTGACGGCGCTTCATCTTCTCTGCCTTGGCTACGGATATCGGCCCTTCTTGAGCGATATCTTTGACTCGGGCTTCACGACCGACGTCCCCGCCCTTGATGGCATAGGTCCGCCGGTCCCCCTCCTCGCGGTTGCGGTGGCTGTTGCCGTCGTTGATGGCTAGGTAGGTGTCGACACTGAAGGTGTCTGCCAGGTGGGTTGCCCCTAGACCGTACAGCGTTTCTGGATCGATTGATCCGGCAATCTTGAGCTGGTACTCCCGTCGGGCCATAGTCCCCTCCCTCCTTAGAGACAGCGTTTGTAACAAATGATGTCATCCTCAGCACGTTATATTAGCATTATTTTAACGTTTTGTCAATCTATGTGTTGACATATTTGTTATTTTGTGACATTATTACTACGCCAATTAAACAAACGCTGATATCGATAAGGAGGGTCAGAATGGACGGCGCTCAAGTACCGCTTACCGACGCTCAACTCGCAGCACTTCCGAACGGCACCCCGCTGACCTGGGTCATCCGCGGCAACGGCGGTATCTGCGTAGCAGATGTCATTTACCGCTACCCCTACGATAAGCCGTATCTCCCTAGGGGAGCCAAAGGGTACCGGGCGGACATCACGCGTATCCGACAGCAGACGCGTTTCCGAATGAACGAAAAGGGAGCGCGCTCCGAGAGCGCTGTTGCCATTGGCATCGCGCGCTGCCTGGCAATGGCACCGGCACAACCGTTTGTGTTTGATGAGCCGTTCCTGGCCTGGATCGAGCATCCGGTGTTGAATATCCCGTTCTTCGCTGCATGGATCGCCCCAGATGTGTGGGCTGATCCCGGCGACATCGAAAAGCCGTTCTGAACAGACCACGGAGGTACGTGATGGCAGCAGGAGTAGAGGTAAGGGGTCGACTTGCGACTGTATACGAGGCACTGGAAGACAAGGACAAGACCGAAGGCAGGGGCGGCAGCATCTCCCTGGGCTACTTTACCGAGGAGAACGATGCCAAGATGGCAGCGCGCGGCAAGGGACCGATGGGCACAGACGGCCAGGTGCACAGTTATCCAGCTATCGTGCAGGATAACGGCAACGCCTATATCCTTCTCTCCAACCAACCGGTTTACGTAGCCGGTTCGTACAAAGAGGGCGTGAGGGCGCGAGGCCTCGCCAAGCTCGACGAAGAGGAGCGAAGAGCGCTCGGCCACTAAATGCTGAGCAAAAACACCAAGCCCCCAGTTCGATGGGGGCTTTTTCTATATTATTTGCAAATTTTTGTCGGGTGCTGTGTTGACATTTTCGACATTTTATGATATTGTTATCTTTGTCATATCGGTGAAATGAGAGCATTCGCAATGGGAATGGACTTGATGCTACTGCCGCTCCAGGGGCCTGACGACCTTAGGCGCCGCGCGGTAATCCCGTTCACCGCACTGGAGCTCAGCCGGGACTACAGAGTCACCGGTCAACTCACTGACTTCATCGAAGACGCCGAGACTCGGCTGCACCCCAGGGAGATCCCCGAAGACGCAAAGGTCTACCTAAACCGAATTCCCGTCCGGGACGAGCCAGAACCCCGGACGGCGAACAAGTACGGGGAGACGTTGACTTACCTTCTCACCGGCGAGT
>JAKJEK010000030.1 GCA_022705465.1 Patescibacteria group bacterium
TGCCCTGGCGTTTAAGCTCATTTAACCTCTTGTCAAGATCGTGCTTAATTTGCTCAAGAGCTCGTTTCATTACGACTTCTGGTGTAATGAAATGCTTGGCAGGATACACTTCCAGTTCTTCCATGCGCCGAATTACTTCACCGGAGGGCCAACTGTACTCGGTTATTTTTTCCACCATATCACCAAAGAACTCAACTCTGATTGTGGTGTCAGCATAAGCCGGCATAAACTCAAGAGTATCTCCCTTGACCCTAAAAGTACCGCGTTTTAATTCGAGATCGTTGCGGTTAAATTGCTGTTTCTGAAATGACTCAAGCAGATCGTTGCGCGGCATGGCTTCTCCGACACGCAGGGAGAAATTCTCCGATCGGTAAAATTCGGGCGAACCAATGCCATAGATGCAGGAGACTGAAGCGACGATAATAACATCACAACGGGTTAGCAAAGCATGAGTAGCCGCGTGGCGCAAACGATCAATTTCATCGTTGATTGAAGAGTCCTTCTCGATATATGTGTCGGTAACGGGAATGTATGCCTCGGGCTGATAGTAATCGTAGTATGAGACAAAATAGTGTACCGCATTATCTGGGAAGACTTCGCGGAACTCATCAGCAAGCTGGGCTGCCAATGTTTTATTGTGGGCAATCACCAATGTCGGACGTTGAACATTTTGTACCACATTTGCAATCGTGAAAGTTTTACCGCTACCGGTCACGCCCCAAAGAGTTTGATGTTTAATGTTTTGCTGTAAATTTGAAGTTAAATGTTGAACAGCCTGCGGTTGATCGCCGCGAGGTGTGAAACGCGATTGTAGAGCGAACTTATTCATATTCATCCCCTTATTATTCAATTAAGCTAAACAGAAGGTAAAAGTCCCAGTTGGATGCATCTATACATTATATGTGGATAACTTTCTTGCGTCAATAAATCACCGTGTGTTATATAAAGTTCAAGTGCTGATATATAATCCCTGAAGCAGGAGGGCACGACCATGCCAGGCAGAGGCGCATCTCGTTTCGCCGCAAGACCTTATGAGGACGACGAGGGTTTTGAGCCTGATGCGGGTAATCAATTCCCCTACAGGACAGCAGAAACCGTCGTGTCGCAAGCCTCAACGATCGGTCAGCGGCCGCTGCCAACCCAAAACGGGTGCCAGGCAGGTACAGGTGGTGATGATGGTATTGGGTGGCAAGGGCCACCACCACCATGGGCCAGACCCGAAGTAGACAGGGAGGAGCCAGAAAGTAGTCCGAATAAGCCCAAACGAGTGCGTTACAGGCTGATCGCACTCGATGATGAGGGAGAGGTTGGTTTTTCAGCTGATGTTACCGACATCATAAGAAAATACGGCCTCGACTTCCGCAGACTTGCTACGTGTTAGCAAGCTATCGGTACGAAGAAAGGTGATGTATGCTCGATCCCAGGTCCCCGAATGATCTCCCCGCAATCAAGCCCTTTCGTCAAGTACCTGCGCGACACCCAGCCAAGAGCTATAAGCCCGAGGAGAGGCACCGCCGGTCTGACAAGACCATGCGGCACGTCATTACCCGAGGGAGCGTGAGTCGCGCAACCTCGTACGCTAGATAGCTCTGCAAACAGGGAAAGCCTGCAAGTTTTCTTCAACCGCCCCGATCTGGGGCGGTTTTCTTATCGGCGGTGTTGACAGATTAACAGTATAGAATGTATAAGTATCGTTAGCCCCTTAATTCTCTCAGGATTAGGGCAAGCACACCGGGAAGGAAGAGGAATGGCGAAGAAATCCAATGTTTGGGCTCAGTTACTGGCCAAAAGACAGGTCGAACGACCTCACCGATTCCCACGCGGACCGATTGTTGTCCCGCCAGACAACAAGAGCGCCGCAAAGGACCAGCAGAACATGCTGGCCGGTGGGCCTGGTTCGCCTCAGACTTCCTTGAGCGCTACCCGGTAGCCTCCCGTCCTATAGCAGCAGGATCCGCCTGCTGCTTTTTATTATTTTTTGTTACTTACGAGTAGGTCGGGACGCTTTTCTTTTGTTCTTTCTACAGCTTGACGATATCGCCACTTTTTTATTTCTTCATGGTGACCTGATTTCAGTATTTCCGGCACAGTCCATCCCTTATAGTTTTCCGGGCGCGTGTAAACCGGATATTCAAGCAATTGGTGCCCATGGTCATCTTGCAGCGAAAAACTTTCCTCTGAGCTAGACTCTTCTTTTCCGAGAACGCCCGGCACAAGCCTGGCTGTGGCATCGATAACGGCCATGGCGGCAATTTCACCACCAGATAAAACGTAATCACCAAGAGATATCTCCTCGTCAACCAAATATTCACGGATACGCTCATCATAGCCTTCATAGTGCCCGCATATCAGAACGATATCCTCGTGACCGGAGAGCTGCTCGGCCTTACGTTGCGAGAATGGTTGGCCTTGAGGAGTCAAAAGAATCACTTTTGGCATAGTGCCGGATCTTTCCTTGATCCCTTCTTTAATATGGGTCAGCGCCCGATCAACCACATCCACTTTTAATACCATGCCGGGTCCACCACCGTATGGAGTATCGTCAACCGTTTTGTGCTTGTCTTCCGCAAAATCTCTTAGTTGGTGAAATTTAAGTCCAATCACTCCCCTTTCGGTAGCACGGCCAATAATGCTTTCCGATAAAGATGTAAACATCCCGGGGAAAAGCGTTATAACGTGAAAATTAATCTTTGATGTTGGTGTAGTATTCATATAATTGATGTTTTAGATACGAGAAATGCCACATCTTCAAGAGTTGTGGCATTTCTCTGTTTTGATATTGATGTAATTTAGGCGAGTACGTCGTTAGGAGTATCTTCGAATGCATCCTCGTTTGCTGATGCAGTTGCATGGCTGCGTTCACTACCTTCAGGTTCAACGATTTTTAGGTTAACTCTAGCATTGTTCTTAGCACCAAGCACTCTTAGAAGGGTTCGAAGCGCTTTGGCGGTCTTACCCTCTTTACCGATAATCTTACCCATATCTGACGGATCAACTGTCAGCTTAATCAGCACACCCATCTCATCAATTGTTCTCTCTGTCACAACCTTATCAGGATTGTCCACGATAGCCTTGACGACATCCTCGACAAACTGTTGGTCTCTCTCTGGCTGATTATCCATAACTTCCTTTCCGAAAACACTGAAGGCGGTGCCTAGTGTTCTACGTTAATTAATACTCGTATCCGATTATTGATTAACTGATATTGCTCTATTTCTCTTCTTGAGCGGCTTTTTTGGATTGGGATTTGCCGTAAACTTTTGCAGCCTTTTGATCTTTGTTCAGTATACCAAGATCAACCATAAGGTTTCTTACGGTGTCTGACGGCTGCGCGCCCTTCTCCATCCAAAAATTAGCCCGTTCTTTACTGATTTCGACTGTTTTTGGCTGCATAGTTGGATTGTAGTGACCCAAGATCTCGATAAACTTTCGTTTAACTGCTCGGCTTTTATCCGCAACTACAACGCGGTAGGCAGGACTGTTTTTCTTGCCAACTCTGGTAAGTCTAATTGCAAGCATTGCTCTCCTTCATCAATTCTCTTCTTTTCTGTGCTGGTTAAAGTCTATCAGGTCAGGGCAAAAATGTCAACTCTGTACGGTATCCGTTCTTGAAGTCTTGGTAGGTCATCTCTTTCTTGCCTTCAGGCTTAACCAAGTCAATTACCAATCTACCGTTTTCGTCAAGGTGAGCACTTAGTAATTGTATGCGCTTACCATTTACGGTTGTATAAACTTTTGGCCAAGCATCAAAAGCACGGATCTTGCGGTAAACGATCTCCCCTGGCGTTGATGAATCTACCTGGCCATCTTCTTTAGTAAACATACGAGTAAATGTGGCCTTTTCATGGTTTTGCGGAACCGGCTTGAGATCTCCGGGTAAGGAAGAGAATTAAGCAGAAGAGCCGCGCCGAGTTCGCCAAGATAATCTTTTAGGATGCTGGATGTTTCAACACCAATCAGTTCAACTGCAGTCTGGGCGATGACTGGGCCGGCATCCAATTCTGGTACAGTTAGCATAAGACTGACTCCGGCCATTTTATCACCATCCAGAATAGTTTGTTGTATCGGCGAAGGTCCACGATGGCGAGGAAGAAGCGATGGATGAATATTTAATACGCCAAAACGCGGGATATTAAGAATCTCCTTGGGGATAATCTGGCCAAAATCTGCCATAACAATTAAGTCGGGGTTGATCTTTTTAATTTTTTCGATGATTGCTTCATCCCTGATTCTTTCTGTCCTGATGAGTGGTATTTTCGCTTGGTGAGCTATTTGGGCTATCGTATTAGTCTCAATGGCTTGTCCCCTGATTGTTGCCTTTGCTTCGCCCGTTATAACAGCGTTGACGTGATACTGTGTATCAGCAATCAATTCCCTTAGTGAATACTCACCGAGGGAACCTGTACCGATAAACATAACATTTAGTTCCTGAACATGGTCAACAATCAAAGTGGAGTTTAGGTGGTCGATTTCATGCTGGACAACGCGGGCAAAAATACTTTCAGCATCGATCTCGATTGGATTGCCATAACGGTCCTGCGCCACAACGGTAACCGATTTTGGCCGCTTAACTAGTATCTCCCGATCTGGAACAGATAGGCAGCCCTCTACCATGTTAACCTCTTCTTTTGATGCCTGTTTAATGCGCGGGTTGCATAATACAGTTAGAGGAAAGCTAGGAAGCTGACTGTCTTCCTCAGCAGTAAACTCACAGACCAGGATGCGCTTACTAACTCCCACTTGCGGTGCGGCTAGTCCAACGCCGTTGTTAGCGCGCATTGTTTCTATCATGTTGTTCACTAGAGTTTGGAATTCAAAATCAAAATCAACAACTTGCTCAGTTGGTTCGCGCAAAACCGGATCACCTTCTTTTTTAATTGGTAGGATCATATAACTGGTTGTGTTCTCCAAACTTTTTGGCTGACTATGTCGTCTAACTTCTTATTTAACCACATATGACGGAAATATTTCAAGCGTGACAAATATCAAACTGCTTTGTTAGCGGTGTTTTTGATATAACCCCGAGGATGGTTGGAGTGCCACTTCCAGGCAGTGTTGGCCATGTCGGCAAGGTCATACCTGGCACGCCAACCCAGTAACATCTTAGCTTTGCTGGGGTCGGCGTAAGACACGGCAGGATCACCTGATTGCCGGGGCTTGATCGAATACTTAACGGTTTTACCACATGCCTTTTCAACTGCGTATATTACATCTAATACGGAATAGCCGTCGCCAGTTCCAAGATTAAACACCTCCGATTTGCGTGTTTTCTCTAAATAACGCAGTGCCGCGATGTGTCCAGTTGCCAAATCGAGCGGATGAATATAGTCACGTACGCCAGTACCGTCTTTTGTTGGATAATCATTACCGAATACTTGTAGTTCAGGAATTCTCCCCAGGATGTGCCAGAACGTGACGGTCATAAGAGTAGTAGGATTTGGTTTGTCCTCACCGATTTCGCCATTGAGAGCAGCACCACAGACATTAAAGTAACGGAGAGAAATCGATGCAACGCCATAAAGCTGATCGTATTTATCGAGAATAATTTCATCAAACATCTTAGTTAAGCCATAGATCGATGCAGGAACGCGCAACATAGCAAGGTCCGCATCAGTCAGAGACAACTCGGGGCGATCTGACACAAATTCATTATAATAACCAACGACCTTTTGGAAAAACTCTTCCCCTGCAAAACCCTCATTGTCCCACTTTCCTGAAAGCAGAGCTGACTGGGAAGGATGATAGATTTCATGATAGCTTTCTTTGAGCGGAAAGTACTTGTCCTCTGGGGGGTTTCCGTATGTTGATGCAGTCGATGACTTAATGATGTATCGGCAACCATGCTCTCTCATCACATCGAGTAAACCAACAAAATTTTCAACATTATTTTTCATGTACTTAACCGGTTGTTCCATGGATTCACCGACAGCCAGATAGGCTGCAAAATCAATCACAGCATCAATTGTGTACTTATTAAAAACCGCCCTGACTTTCTCTTTGTCGGCAATATCAACGACTTCAAGTGACGCCCGAGTGTCTACTGCCTCAAGATGGCCGTTTTCAAGGCTGTCCAGAACCACCACTTTATAATCTTGATCTAATAGTTCTTTTACAGTAAAAGAACCAATATAACCCGCGCCCCCGGTAACCAGGACTGTTTTCATTTGCGCTCACTCCGCTTAATTGCTGTTCCAGACAATTATATCAAATTTTATTGTTGTTATCGTCGGTTAACCAAATACAAGAAAAACCTGCGCATGCACGCAGGTTTTGGGGTAGCGAGGCTAGACTCCCCGAGCGAGGGACTTAGGAGCAGCGACTGATTGCTCCCTGGCAATGAAGGTGACCGATTCGTCGAAGGTGACGGGGCTCCCGTCAAGACGCTGGCAGACCAGGCCGGATGAATCCGGAACCCGCGTTGGCAGGTTGGCGGCACAGAAGGCGCCGGACTTGGTCCCGGCGGACCACATGATCTCAAACACGGAAACTTCTTGCCTGATTGCCTGAACGTTGTCCTGACTCATTCACATCCTCCTAACGAACGGCAGTGTGTTTTATATAGTACCTTTATATGTGCTTATTGTCAAGCAGCATGCACTTATCCACAGCGCATTAACGGCCGAGTTACAGGAGATTTTCTGGATCGACATCCCAGAATAGATAGGGATTCACTTTGAATATCCTACTAATCCTTTCGTCGGGTAAACTGCTTGCTTTGAGGATGATGTGATATCGGTAGTTACTTCGAATCTTTGACAAAAATGCCTTGGCCGGCCCAATATAATCAACTCCCTCCAGCTCTGCAGCCTTAGCAATTTGTCCAATCTCTTCTTTTGCTTTTTCAGCCTTAGAGTTTTCGGCAATCACCCTTACTAGATGGCTGAACGGGGGGTTATTATATTTTTGGCGTTCATTAATTTCGTCATGGTAGAACGAGGAGTAGTCATGATTCTGTGCAGATATAATTGAGCGGGATTCCGGCCAGTAGGTTTGAATGATTGTCCGACCCTCCCTGCCTCTACGGCCCGAACGACCTGATACCTGAGTAAGAAGCTGGAAAGTACGCTCGTCAGCTTTATAGTGGGGCAAGTGCAAGCCAACATCAGCCGAAACAACCCCGACCAGATCGACAGCCGGGATATCTAACCCTTTAGCAATGATCTGAGTGCCGATTATAATGTCCAGGTCGCCTTTCTTTATACTATAATACAGGTCCTGGTAGTCTTTTTTTGAATTAAGGCTACTTGAATCAATTCTCTTTACCCTAGCGAAGGGAAAAAGGCGCCTGATCTCCTGCTCGATTCTCTCGACTCCTGCGCCAAAATACTTAATTTTATATCCGTGACATGTCGGACAAGATAAAGGTACCGTGGACTGGTGGTCACAATGGTGGCAGTTTAGATAGTGATTATTGTCGTTAATGTGATAAACCATCGGAACAGAACAGTGCGGACAGATAATAACCTCGCCGCATTCACGACAGGAAACAAAGGTGGCAGTACCCCGGCGATTTAAAAACAAAAATACCTGGCGTTTTTCCTTAAGCTTGCTTGCAATTTCCTCTTGCAGCGCAAGAGATAGGGGGGAAAAATTTTTAATTCTGATTTCATCGCGCAGGTCAACAACTTTTGTTGAAGGCAAAGCGGTTTCCAGGTAGCGCGCTGAGAGCTCGTGCAAATCATAATGCTTGGCTTGGGCGCGATGATAACTTTCAATTGTCGGGGTGGCGCTACCCAATACCAGTAGCGATCCGGTTAGCTTAGCCAGCTCTTCAGCAAGACGAACGGCGTGATACTTAGGATTATTTTCCTGTTTATATGAACCCTCTCCCTCTTCATCAACAATAATTAACCCCAGACGCTCGCATGGGACAACCAGCGCAGATCTTGGACCGATCAGAATAGATTTCTTGCCAGAATAAAAATCCATATAGCTTTGATACTTTTCTGATTTTGATAGCTCAGAATGAACCAGGGCGACCTGTCCGGCAAACACCTCCTCAAATCGCTCAACGATCTGGGTTGTCAGCATAATTTCCGGTACGAGAACTATGGCCTGTTTACCATATTCAATTGCCTCGCGGACAAGCCGCAAATAAACCTCGGTTTTCCCTGAAGAAGTTACACCAAACAATAGCGAAGGCTTGCTGGCACCACTTTTTAATTTAGCAGCCATTTCTAAAAATATTTTTTCTTGACTGGCCGTTAATTTGTTGTGTTGGACATACGCTGCCTGCTGGCTAAACGATACTGCCGGCTTCCTTGGACGCTTCATGTCGGGCGGCAAAAATAGCGCAGCCGCCTCGCCGCTAGAACATAGATAGTAACTTGCAATCCACCTGATAGCGTTCACGTACTGGGGTGGAAGCGAAATATCTAAAACAACATCGGTAA
>JAKJEK010000031.1 GCA_022705465.1 Patescibacteria group bacterium
AACGTTCAAGAGCACCGACAACTGGCTTAGGGGCAAAACTAACGCCTCTGACGTCTACGGGCAGCTCGTAGACGGCCGCACCTACAGAGTGCTGGTTTGCGGCTACCGCATTCCAATTATCTCCGCCTACCGCAATGTCTTGCGGGTGGAGTCGGAGGTCAAGGCCGCCGAGGAGCTGCCGGAGGTAGCCCCGGTAGCCGAGATCAGCGACAGGGACGAGAACACCGGCGCGTTCTGTCCGGGTTGCGGCAAGGCCGACCAGCGGGACAACTACTGTTCTGGCTGCGGCAAGAAGCTACGCTAGCGCGAAACACCAAGGCACGGTATAAACCGTGCCTTTTTCTGTATAACTAATCCTCAGACTAGCTTCCTGCATGTACCGCAACAACCGATTGAACCGACTATGACGAATCTTACAGATTCTATTCCACCTGCCAGCTATTCCCACTTGGTCTCTAGTACTTTTAGACTAGAATTGCTAAAATGATGCCATGAACTTAATTGAACTCAATAATATCTCTAAGCAATTCAAAATGGGGAGCACGACTGTTAATGCACTCTCCGATATTTCTTTGACGATCCAAAAAGGCGAGATGGTGGCGATTACCGGTCCTTCCGGCTCTGGAAAAACCACTCTCATGAACATCATTGGTCTGTTAGATAGGCCAACTGGCGGCGAATACCGTCTTGGCAATCAGTTAATTTCCATGGATATGTCCGACCAGAAATTGGCGAGGCTTCGCTCTGAAAAGATTGGTTTTGTTTTCCAAACCTTTAACTTACTGCCTCGGCTTTCAGCCTTAGGTAATGTCTTATTGCCAACGTCTTACTGTCGGGCCAAGAGAACAGATCGTAAATCGCGGGCAATTCAACTGCTAACCCTGGTTGGTCTTGAAAAGCGAATACAGCATCGTCCTGCTGAACTCTCTGGTGGTGAGCGCCAACGTATTGCTATTGCTCGTGCTCTTATTAACGATCCGGACATTATCCTAGCAGACGAACCAACAGGCAACCTGGACAGCAAAACCGGCCGGGAAATCATCAGCCTTCTCGCCAAGCTTAACGAAGAAGAGGGTAAGACCGTGCTGATTATTACTCATGACGATAAAGTATCAGCAAAATGTCAACGAAGCATTCGAATTCTTGATGGCCAACTAGACAGCCGGAAGCTGGAGGAACATGACTGACTCTATCGCTAGTGCTTTCACCTCAATCTGGAACAATAAGGCCAGAAGTTTCCTGACGGTGCTGGGGGTGGTGATCGGTGTTGCATCAGTGACTACCCTAATCGCTCTTGGACAGGGGCTAAGAAACGACGTTAGCTCAATCGTAAAAGATTTAGGCACAAACATGATTGCGGTAACTAGCGGCAAAATCGATCTGGAAAATAGTGAACACCAGGGAATGAATCCGGCTAGTATGATTTCCTCGACTATCTTAACTATGCAAGATTTCTCAGATATCGCCAATAACCCCAAAGTTGAAGTTGCTTCACCTATGGGTATTATTAGCAAGCCCGTTAAGTATGGAGATAAAACCGCAACTCCCACCATTATCGGTTGTTACCCGGAAGTTACTCAGGTTTTGGATGTAATGAAGTTGGAGAGCGGTAGCGTGTTTGAGCGGCGCGATAGCGGCAATGAGATCGTTCTAAACTACCTTACTAGGAAGCGCTTGTTCGGCGATTCTGACCCGGTGGGGCAGACAGTAATGATTGGTGATCGGGAATTCACCGTAGTTGGTTCACTTGAAAAGGCGTTAGAGAATGGCATCGGCGCTGAGTATAACAACATGGCCTTGATTCCGTTTGATACCGCCACCGAGATTAACGCCGGCCAGATAGCGATGAACCGTATTATTGCAAAGATTGGTAATGCCGAAGAGGTTAAAACCGCTAAACAGGAGATTTTTGACACGTTGTTAGTAAATCATAGGGGAGTTGAGGAGTTCACTGTCCTAACTCAGGATGATATTCTCGATATGTTCGACTCAATACTTGGTCTAATTACCACTATGGTTTCAGCAATTGCAGCTATTTCACTTATCGTTGGCGGAATTGGCATCATGAATATCATGCTGGTTACGGTTACTGAGAGAACGAAAGAAATTGGTTTACGTAAGGCCGTGGGTGCTGCACAGCACGCCATTCTGAGTCAGTTCCTGATCGAGGCCATCGTTATTACCTTACTGGGGGGCCTTATCGGTCTGGGTATTGCGGTAGTAGCAACGCAGTTAATTGAAGCTAGATCAACTCTACATCCTGCTGTCACCTGGGAGGTAGTGCTAACTGCGATTGGTATTTCCACTGTTATTGGTGTTGCATTTGGTATCTGGCCAGCTATGCGGGCAGCCAGAAAAGACCCAATCGAAGCGCTGCGCTACGAATAATTCAGCCTATTTATCAGATTGGATTGCCGGGGCCACGTCCAGCCATTGACAAAAAGAAAAATGTATGATATCATTAAAATACTTAAGAATTTAGATACGTACTCAATTTTTAAGTTTGGTTGGTTGCCTTAAGTACTAAATACACGTTCTATTGTCTCACCCATTTATTTTGGCCATTACTATTGCCAAGGGTGGAGCCAAGCTATAACGTCAGGCAGCCGACCAGTTCAACAATTATTCATTATGTCCAGTTTGGGCACAATTGTTCTATAGCTTTCCGAAACTAATAATTATCGAGAAATCTATACAGCAATACGGTAATTATTAGTTTGCTGATATCCCAGCAGGCGGAAAGAGTTTTATGTTTAGAAATAGACCAGCCAAGTCAAAATTTGGCAGCAACAATACCTCAAAGAGCTTTGGTACTTCCCGCGGAAGATCGTATTTTCGCACAAGCACTAAACCTAAATCCCGCTTCGTTAAACCAAAACGCGGCGAATTTATTGATGTCTCGAAATTTATTAATAGAGCAGATAATACAGCACCCGAAACCGCTATCGCTGTCACCAGTCGATTTAGCGATTTTGCGCTTTGCGAAGAAATTCAGAAAAATCTAAAAAAACGTAACTTTTCGGTCCCGACGCCGATTCAGGATCAATCAATCGAACCCATTTTGCAGGGTCGCGATTTAATCGGTTTAGCCAACACCGGCACGGGTAAAACCGCCGCATTTCTTTTACCTTTAATTAATAAAGTATTTAACAATCGTTCAGAGCGCGTGTTAATTATCACTCCAACCCGGGAGTTGGCGCAGCAAGTTGAATCCGAATTTCGTCAATTTTCATGGGATATGAAGATTTTCTCCTGCGCCTGTGTGGGCGGTTTGCCAATCTATAAACAAATTTCCATGCTGCATCGCCAGCCGAACTTCGTGATTGGCACCCCTGGTCGGTTAAAGGACTTGAGTGATCGTGGCGCTATCGATTACTCCAAATACAATACTATCGTCCTTGACGAGGTGGACCGCATGCTCGACATGGGTTTTGTTGAGGAAATTACCGCGATTCTAAATAGCTTGCCGGAAACCCGGCAGTCGCTATTCTTCTCGGCTACTATGCCGGGCAAAATAAAAGACCTGATTAGATTCGTTATGAACAACCCAGTCACGGTCGAGGTCAAAACTGGTAGCACTTCTGCTAATGTTGATCAGGATGTTGTTCGTTATAGCCACCAGGGCGAAAAGCTGGGTGAATTGAAAAAGCTCCTGGCTCAGGAGGACTTTAAAAAAGTCTTAATCTTTACTGAAACCAAGCGCGAGACAGAGGAACTAGCCGTCGATCTTACGCGGCAAGGCTTTAAAGCCGAGTCTATCCATGGTGATAAGAAACAACACCAACGCCAACGGGCGCTTACCCAGTTTAAGAGTAATTTGATTAATATCCTGGTAGCAACCGATGTCGCCGCTCGTGGACTCGACATTCAAAACGTCACTCACGTTGTTAACTACACTTTGCCTCAGACTTATGACGACTATGTTCATCGTATCGGTCGAACCGGACGTTGTAACCAAAAAGGCATTGCCCTCACCTTTGTTCAGAACAGATAATGGCGCTACTCCTGCTCTCGTATAATCGAAGAGCTAATCGCTGATCGCTTAGAAGGTTAAGCTGGACACGCGTTTGTCTCAGCTCTTTCTCAGGAAAGGCTTGCTATAATTTAACAAGCCTTGTTTTTGTTTATCGCTATCACTACAATAGCAATTACGCACGAACTTTACCTGCAGAGCAATCGTTGTTAAAATGACAATAGTATAAATCGGCACCAACTCCAGATTTATTATTAACATAGGGCACACTCATGAATAAAAGTAGTCTCTCGACTATTAAACTATTTTTAGCAGCACTTACGATTGCCTTGACTGTGCCGCAAGGAGCAAAAGCGTATCTTGATCCGGGAACGGGTAGTCAGATGCTGCAAGTGATTTTGTCAGTCGTATTTGGAGCCACTGTCGCAATCGGAATGTTTTTCCAAAACATCGTTAAATTTACCAAGGGACTATTTACCAAGCCAGCCAATGACAATGAAGCAAGAAGTGAAAAGTGAAAACAGTTCCTTTCGTGATCCGAGCGGCTATATCGCAAGAATAAGTAATAAGCTTTACCGTATTGTTAATCACTCTTACCAACAGGAATACGATTTTTTAATAAAATCAGGACTTCATCATAAGCTTGTGTCGGAAAAGCTCCTGATCCCTGTCGAAGAAACGAATGAAAACTTGGGAATGGCCAGTGCCTACAAAGTTCTAAAACCCGAAGTAATACCCTTTATTTCCTATCCATATGAATGGAGCTTTAGCCAGCTCAAAGATGCTGCTCTTCTAACTTTAAAGATTCAAAAAATCGCCCTATCATATGGAATGTCTCTAAAAGATGCCAGCGCTTACAATGTCCAATTTCATAACGGTAAGCCGATTTTTATTGACACCTTATCGTTTGAGATTGCCCAAAAGGACAAACCTTGGGTTGCCTACCGTCAATTCTGCCAGCACTTTTTGGCACCTTTGGCTGTAATGAGTCAGGTTGATATCGGTTTGGGCAAGCTTTTAAGGTCAAACATCGATGGCTTGCCACTAGATCTGGCCTCAAAGTTGCTGCCTTATCGCAGCCGGTTGTCTTTTAGCAATCTGGTGCATATCCACTTGCATGCTAAAAGTCAAAAGCACTACGAATCTAAAAATGTGGCTATTAAGGAGATGAAGCTTAAGGGACCAGGCGTGCTTGGCTTGGTTAACAATCTGGAAAATGCCATCCGAAAGATATCTTGGAAACCGCAGGATACAGAGTGGGCCGATTATTACAACGATACCAATTATACCGACCGGGCTTTTGATCATAAAATACAAGTTATTGATAAGTTCATCAAAAAAACCAGTCCAAAGAACGTCTGGGATCTTGGCGCAAACGATGGAACATTTAGCAAGCTTGCGGCAAACCAGGGCATTATGACGGTTTCATTTGATATTGACCCGGCCGCCGTTGAGAAAAACTATTTGGCTACAAAGAAGGATAAATCTCGTTGTTTGCTTCCGTTGGTAATGGACCTAGCCGATCCGTCGCCTGGTATTGGTTGGCAAAACTGTGAACGGAGATCGCTTACTGACCGTGGCCCATGCGATGTGGCACTAGCGCTGGCGTTAATGCATCATTTGGCGATAAGTAATAATGTTCCCTTCGAAAAAATTGCGGAGTATTTTGCAAGTATCTGCCACCGCTTGGTGATTGAATTTGTTCCTAAAGATGACTCGCAAATAAGAAGATTGCTGGTATCGCGAGAAGATATATTTGGTAATTATACAAGGGATAATTTCGTTGCCCAATTCAAAAAATTCTTCAAAATTATCGAATCTGAGCCGATTATCGAAACTGGTCGGGAAGTGTTCCTTATGGAAAAAATGTAATATCAGAGAGCGGATCATCGTTCTCCATCCGCTGCTGCTTGCTGTCTATCCAATTCTTTTTCTGTATTCGAAAAACAGCGAATCTGTGTCAATCTCCATTGCGCTATGGCTCCTGGCAATAGTTGGTCTATCCTCCCTTGTGTTATTTCTGGGTGTAAGGTGGATTCAAAAAGAATGGCACAAGGCCGCAATTATTACCTCTTTGATAATCGTACTTTTCTTTTCTTATGGAGATGTGTTTGATTTTGCGGAGGGGATTAAGATTGGCCAAAAGACCGCCCAGGATTTCTTAGTAGTGTATTTATTAGCGATAATTGTTCTCGTGATAGTTGCCGGCCTGCTGGCTAGAAAAGCTAAAGATTGCAGCAAAGTGTCAATCATTCTGTTTGTCATGTCTTTCTTCTTGGTTGCTTCTTCCTCCTTAAGCATTGTTGCATGCAAGATTATGTCCAGGCTGGCCACCCCGAAAGAACCAACCGCCAGGTCTGAGATCAAGATCGAAGCCAACTCTGAGCGCCTGCCAAACATCTTTTATATTGTTCTTGACGGTTATGCCAGGCAGGATATCCTGGAATCCGTCTACGGTTTTGATAACAGCGACTTCATTAATAAACTCAAAGACAATGGCTTCTATGTTGGTGACGCCAGTCACTCCAATTATGCGCAAACCCCCTTTTCGTTTGCCTCAACCCTAAACCTGGGCTATTTGGATGAATTTAGCGGTTTAAATACGACAAACCGCGATCTTCTGCTCCCATATCTATCGGACAACAAGCTATTTTCGTTCTTGGTTGAGGCAGGATATCATAAGGTTGTGTTGCCGAGTGGCTATGAGTACACCGAAGCCCTTAGCTCTAAACAGTCAATTTTCGTTAATAATTACCGGAACGAGTTCATTAACCAGATTGTAAAAATGACACCGGTAAATTATGTCTATGATAGCCTGGCAAAACACAGCCGGTTTGTAGAAGAACGAAAGCGCGATGCCGCCTACGATGACCATCGTGATCGGATCAATTACAGCTTCAATAAACTTGGTGAGACCAAACATTATGAATCACCCTACTTTGTAATGGCTCACATTGTTAGCCCTCATCCACCTTTTATCTTTACGCCCGATGGACGAATGAAAGATATTAAGACCGGTTTTACTTTTGGCGATGGCACTCATATTACTCAAGGTTCGCCAGACAAGGTTGCAGAGTACAAGGAGGATTACATTGACCAAATTCAGTATATAAACAGTCGTGTTCTTAAGGCAATAGATAGCATTATTGCTCATGCGGGTGGCAGCAATCGGTCTATTGTCATCGTTCTTCAGTCGGATCACGGCCCGGGATCCGAGCTGCATTGGGGAGGTGCTGAGCGTACAAATGTCCGAGAAAGAATGTCTATACTAAACGCTTATTATTTTTCTGACAAAGACTACCAACAACTTTATAATACAATCACCCCGGTTAATTCGTTTAGGGTAATTCTCAATAAATATTTTGGCGCGAACTACAGCCTGCTGGAAGACTCTAGCTACTTCTCTGGTTGGGGAACCCCCTTTGACTTTGTTGATGTTACCGATAAGTTGAAGTAGAAGAGACCGTAAATGAAAAAGTCCTACCAGTTGTAGGACTTTGTGTTTTGCGGCTAAGAGTCAAAGCACCTGGCCTATATTGGCCTCAGATACCACTCCGGGTCACCTTGGGGAAGTCTGCCCCGATTCAGCCGCCAGCCGAACTTCGCCAGCTCCTCGTTGATCATCAGGACCACCTCAGACTCGGGTTCGTCGAAGTGCTGCAGTGCGATTGGAGCATTTCCGCAGGGAGTCGCGCGGATCAGCTCGGCAAGCTTGCCCATGGTGCTAGCAAAGACTTGTTCAACGCGCTCCCGATAAGCTCTCTCCTTTTCCTCTGGTGTTGGAATACTCCACCGATTCTCGCTCGCAGAGGGCGCAGCCCCTTCATCCGCCAAGCCGTACCACTCCTCCACTTCAGTGAATGGGATGCTGGTAGCTCGGAGTTCTTGGCGCAGGCGCTCCATGCCCTCGGCGCACCGGGTCGTGACGGTAGCATCTAGCCCTGTCGCACTGATGCTGAATAGGGTGCGGGGTACGCCGGCCGCGTCTTCTTGCTCCCACACCTTCGCCGTTGCTCGAAAAGCTTCGGCGAAGTTCAGTCGGAAGTACTTCATGTTCCATCCTCTCCGCTTCTTCAGCTTGCGTTGGTGTTGGATCGACAATCGGGTTGCGGATTGTTTAACTATACATAAAATAAGTAAATTTGTCAAGCATAACGACCGTTCCGTGCGTCTCTTGAATACGCCATTCGTAAACTCTGCTATGATACAGTTATGAAAATATTATTAACCGGCCAGCCTCATAGCGGCAAGACCACATTGTTAGCAAGACTATTGGCGAGCGTGTCCCAAAAACAAGGCTTTGTCACCCAAGAGATCCCTGATCCAGGTCATCCGGGCCAGCGTTTTGGTTTTCACCTGGTTGACGCCGATCAAAACACCGCAATACTAGCGCATGTTGATAATCCAAGCACGATACGG
>JAKJEK010000032.1 GCA_022705465.1 Patescibacteria group bacterium
CGTTTGCCTTCGGCGAGCGGGCGATCGCTTTCTACCAGTCGTACGGCATTGATCCCCGGGAAAAGCTCATCGTCTTCAGCGATGGGCTCGAGGTTGACAAGATTGTTACCCTCGCCGAGCACTTCAAGGGCCGGATCAAGGTCACCTTCGGCTGGGGAACGAACCTGGCCAACGACCTTGGCCTTCGGACCTTGTCCCTGGTGATCAAAGTCATCGAGGCGGCCGGCCGTCCGACGGTCAAACTCTCCGACAACGCCGCGAAAGCGATGGGTGATCCGGAGGAAGTCGCCCGCTATAAGCGTGTCTTCGGCTATGAATCGGCATTCCGTGAGGAGTGCAAGTACTGACAACCGATGCCGAGGGAGGCAATGCCTCCCTCGGATCTTTCTGCGGCTATTTACTTCGGTGAATAGCTACAAGGAGGATCGAACGTTAACAATTTAGATGAGGAGGGGACCATGACTGATAACCAACGACACTCCGCTTTCTTTGATGTTCGCAATCACGGGTTCTTTCGGGTTGCGGCCATCATTCCGAGGGTCCATGTTGCCAACCCGGCAGCAAACCTGGCGGAACACCTGAAGGAGTTCAGGAAGGTTTATGATCAAGGCGCCTGCTATGCGGCCGCTCCTGAGTTAGGGCTGACCGGCTATAGCTGCGGCGACCTGTTTCACTCCGAGGTTCTGCAAGACGGAGCGCTCGAAGCACTGAGCCACTTGCTTGCTGAAACCAGCAAGTGGGACATGATCATCACGGTTGGTGTGCCAATTGCGTTTGACGGCGCACTCTATAACTGCGCTGTCACCCTGCACCACGGCCAGATCCTGGCAATCACGCCCAAGTCGTACCTGCCCGAGTACCGGGAGTTCTACGAACGGCGTTGGTTTGCTTGCGCTTCCGAACTACAATGCGACGAGGCTGTGCTCTTTGGGAGCGAGGTGCCAATAATCGGAACCCGCATCCTGATCAGGCCTTTGGCCTACCCGGGGTTGACCATCCACACGGAGATCTGCGAAGACGGTTGGGTGCCGATTCCGCCCAACACCTTGGCGGCTCTGCACGGTGCCACGCTCTTGGTCAATCTCTCTGCCTCGAACGATACTATCGGTAAATCCGAGTACCGAGAACAGCTGGTGCTCGGTTCTTCTGCTCGCAATCTGGCTGCCCAAATCTACGTGGCAGCCGGCTATGGCGAGTCAACCACCGATGTCGCTTGGGGTGGAGACGCCAAGATTGCTGAGCGCGGTGGCCTCCTGGTCTCTTCGGAGCGTTTCGTCCGCGGCGGCACTTCGATTATCACTGATATCGATGTGCCCATCCTCGTTCAGGAGCGCATACGTCAGAGTTCATTTCGCCAAAACGCTCTGGCATTCAGTACCGATTTTCGGGACATTTTCGTGCCGGGACAACTTGGGTTGGACAGCGAGCGAGCAGTTGTTTACAACAAGCTACTGCGCAAAGTCGATCCCTTCCCGTTTGTCCCGTCCGATCCGGTCAAGCGTGACGCGCGGTGCCGCGAGGTCTTCATGATTCAGGCCACCAGTCTGGCTCGCCGGCTCGAGACACTGCCGCCGCACATGCGGAAAGTCTTCGTTGGAATTTCCGGCGGCCAGGATTCAACGCAATCGCTGCTGGTGGCAGCGCACGCGATGGATTATCTCGGCCTGCCCAGAACCAACATCGTCGGTATCACCATGCCTGGTTTTGGAACCTCCGTGGAAACTCGGTCGGACGCTGTCGATCTGATCAGAGCCGTCGGCGCCACCTTCCACGAGATCCCGATCACGGAACTGTCGAACCGGATGTTTGATGCAATCGACTATGATCCCGAGGCGAGGAACTACGACACCACCTACGAAAACGTTCAGGCCTGGATGCGCTTCCAGGTGTTGCTTGCCCAGTCCTCCAAAGACAAGGGGATTGTTCTCGGCACCGGTGACCTCTCCGAGTTGATCGCCGGCTGGTGTACAATGTTCGGGGACCACTCCAGCCACTACAATGTGAATGGGGGAGTCCCTAAAACGTTGATCACCTACCTGATCAACTGGGCTGCTGGGGTGATCTTCGCCAATGAGCCCGAAGTTCAGGCGGTGCTCGGCAACATCGTGGATCGCGATATCTCACCGGAGCTCTTGCCCCTAAAAGAGGGGAAGATTGCCCAGAAGACGGAGGAGAAGATCGGGCCATACGCCCTGAGAGATTTCTTCGCCTACTGGTCGATTCGGTTTGGTTTCGCGCCATCCAAGGTCGCCCGTCTGGCCTGCCAGGCTTTTGACGGAGTCTATGACCTTCCCACCATCAAGCGGTGGATGGATGACTACGTCAGCCGGTTCTTCGACTCACAGTTCAAGAGGAACTGCCTGCCGGAAGGGCCAAAGGTTGGCCTGGTCTGCGTCTCGCCGCGCGGCGACTGGCGTATGCCATCCGATGCCGATAAGGCGTTATGGATGGCCGACGTTGCCCGCATTCCCGACGTCTAGTTCGCCAACAACAAAGCCCCCTTCATCGGGGGCTTTTTCAATTCACAATTCATGCATGCCTCGGACTTAACTGATGGGTCCAAAGTATAGACTCAAACCTTGCTTGTCACTATCGGAAGTGGTCATCAAGACTACCGGAACCAGGGGAAATAATCCCATCTAAAACCATCATTTGGCTGTGGCACTATTGGCCTGGAGAAGTTGGGATCTCCACCTCTTTCAATTGCCCTATCATATATAGTTGCGTTCACATCACGCTGGTTAGGATCTCTAAAGTGATCAAACCACTTGTTGTAATCGTCGTATGGAAAACCTGGGTACCCATTCCTACCATCAAGAGCATCTGGCGTTATTAATATCACGGGCCCTCTGATCCGGTCGCGCGATAGGATTAAAGCAGGAGTAATCGTTTGCCAATTATCTGCTTGTCCGGCGATAAAGTCTCTTCGGTTGTCGTTCCAATGGTCATGCAGGTAATTGCGCGGATCATCAAAAAACCGTTGATCGATGGGTCGAAAATCGCGCCCGTATCTGGCGGCATTGAGTGACAAATCGAACGGATCTCTGCCGTCAATACGGTTGATTCTTCCATAATTGGCAAATTCATTAGCTAGTGAATCAGAAATATAATCGTTGGATCCAAGCAAGAACAAAGATGGTGATAATCCGTTTCTTTGTTGTAGTGATTGCAGTGTCGTGTCGGGAATCGTATCTCTTTCCGTAAACAGCATACTATGACCTCTCCATGGAACTGCTGGCAGCCCGAAAGCAGGTTGATCAACCGGCACCAGCAGTACATTGGCGGCAAAGCTTGAATCAACACTTCTTAAATAGCGGTCAATGTTATGGGAGAGGACGATTGGATCAGCTCCGTCAATCCTCTTTGAAAGCAATCTCAGGTGCTGGATTTCCGTCTCAATATTTGAACTGATATCACCAATAATGTAAACCTGGACGCCGCCATCTGGTCCAAACCCGCGGGGATGCAGGCGTGCCATCTCGTCCATGACAATATTTGGTACATGGTCGCGCCCGACAAACAGCATTGAACTATTAAGGGGCGAGTTAGCCAACCTGCTTGCTAGTAACGCATCGTGCGCTCGGTCGTCCCGCGCCAGAACGATTGAATTGGGTTGGTATGGGTCCGGGAAGTTCATGCGTGAAGCCAATACCGACGTTTCGTAAGGATCACGTCCCTGAAGCTCAGGAATGGAAAAATCATAATGCCCGGAAGCTAAGGTTCTGGTTGGGATGATGATACCGGCAGCTATCGAGACCAGCACGGCCGGAATCATTAGCAAGGCGATACCTGAGGTGGGACTGACTTTAGTAAACAGCTTTGTCATTAATCCTCCTGTAATTCGTTAAGTCACTACGTGCGGACACCTGCGGATGCAAACACCTCCGCTTCTATTAATTATATCTAGGGCACCTCGCGGAATAACAAAATTTATTCAAAGCTCCGGATACTCTATCGGACAGCAGTCATTTTAATAAAAATGGTCGAATGCTCGAGCAAAGCTTAATTACCAGGGTATTTTGGTAATACCATCTACCACGAGATCGGGTGCCCATTTGGCCAAATTTGGCGTACGTATGGTTAACTCCTGCATAATCACTGCTTGTTGGGGCTGTTGCGTTAATTTGCTCTGTCATAAATCGAGAAACGAATGCCCTTGCGGTTCAGCTGGTTAATGAATTCGATCAGCAAGGGGGTGTTTTCTGAATTCCCAATCGTTTCCGCCTCCCAGTATCCCCAATTGGTGGCTTCTGCTTCTCTGCTCTTATTCTCTGCAAATAAGCTAACTGTTACTTCAAACCCCCTGCTTTTTAAAATGAGTGCTTCGGCGACGATGCTGTTGAGCGTATCTCTTCTTTGCTTTGGTTCGACGACCACCATGCTCTCCTGATCAAGCGTATATTTTTCGCTGAATGATCCTGTATTAAGCCATATTTTTGTCACGCCAAGGGTCTCCGCTGCCTCTGATGCAAGACTATGGTTAAGGAATTGAGAGGCATTAATTATTTTTGGGCGCTCACTTGTAGCTGGCGGTGCCCAAGGAAAGCCCTGTAGGCCAAAGCTATCAACCAAACCCTTATTGATATCTCTAACATATAGACGGAGGCTCTTGTACGCTTTCTCATCCCAATTAAAATTGATATTTTCGTATGTCGCCGAACTCAAGAGTATGCTACCTTGTGCTTGTGGAAAATGTTTTTTGTAGATAGATAAGTATTGGTTAATTAGCACGGCGTAGTCGGCAGGAGGGATGTTGGTATGATTCCAGTAGGGTAAGTTTGCTTCTGGAAAAGGTGTCCATGTACCCATTTGCTTATCGGTAATGCCCTCGTTTTTTAGTTGCTCAAAGTATGCCTCCAACCAAGGATTATATTTCCCTTCCTTAAATCCACGTATGTCGACAAGGCCCCAATTGCTAACCGGCTCAACAATAACAATCGGCTCAAGCTGATAGCGATCAAATTCGCGCAATCTTTCTGCCATACGGATTGCGCTTTTTCTCGCCATTGGTTCGTCGCTTGGCATATCAGTGTATATCGTCAAGTTTCGCGTGGCCAATGAGTTGCACGCCTTCTGGTATTCAGCCAGCTTTTTAATCGCCGGGTCTCCAGATTTATCAAGATCCCTAATCGCACTATTGTTAGAACACCTGCTGTTGAAGGATAATACAAAATTTTTACTATTTGGCAGCTTTGGAATCGTTGTTAGGTGCTTATTTGTCAGGGCGGCAGAGAACACATTTAAGGTTATGATTGAGGCGACGATGAAAATCAGTGAGTAGGTAATAATTTCTTTCTTGCTCATGCAGCCTCCACCTTTCAAATAACAAATATCTAATTGCTAACCCTCCAAAATTAATAATAGCCGGAATCGACCGGCTTATAGTGTTAAGATAAATAGCGGAGTTAGAAGCGGCAAGTATAACAGTTTTTGACCAAGCGAAATGCATGTCAGGTGCGTTGTCTGTCTATGGCAACTGGCAAATGCGTGGTGGCTTGGTTTGTCAAAATTCAGCAAGTATCTATGCATGTAATCCGCCTTTGACCTCATTATATCAGATAAAGCAACAGGAATTCTGACAACTGGAATTACGCGAATTTATCCAATAAAGCCTGTGAGGCGTTGGTTGCATAATCTGGCGCAAATGGTCAAATCAGTATAGTGATTTTATTGCCAAGTACTGTTTGCGTAATCGTCGGTAGGTAAGATTGTGTTATGATTTATACTATTATATATATTGCGGCACTAGTATTATTCCTTGAATTCATAACATCTTGTTGTTAGTATTGTTAAGACAAACTTTAATAACGGCGCAAGATCATACTAGGACTAATAATAAAAAGGAAATGCCATGAATAATGACACTAATATTGAAGATCTTTGGCAGCAAGAGGGTGATATAATTGGTAAAATTACTAGCGATGGGTTAGACAAATACGTTAAAGAACTGCCTATGTACAAAGAAATATTTAGCCTCGAAGATCGATGTTTGCGCTGTATTGACGAGGGGACCCAGGGCGGCCTACATCTGGCAGGCTCGGGAATTTTACTTGATATGGCAACGGCTAAACGGTATGCAAGTCAAGCTGGAGTTACGGGCGTCTATAGCCATGACGAATGCGGTGCTGCCAAACTTTATGCTGTAAATGAAAAACTAGACCCGGAGTTCTCCGATGAGTTTGGCATTGAATGGGCAAAAATGCTAGCCGAGAACCTTGGTGTTCCATACAAGGGGCATATCGGGATAAACGCAATGGCGCGACCTAGTGGGTTTCACACCGCGCGGGTTAGTTATTATGATGGTACCGGTCAGTTTGACGGAGCTAAGCTGAATGAATTACCGAACGGCTTTGTTATCAACCGGAAATATTTGGATCCGGATTACGCCCAAAAAGAACTTGCCGTATCACTCTCAATAGCATTCGGAAATCATGGGTTTGGTCACAAATTTACCCCCAGCACACCTTTTCTAATCCTTATCTTTGCCACTAATCCAGAAGAATTACTAGTGCTAACGGCGGAAGCCAAAGCTGCCGCAGCTGAGTATGGCAGTAGGGTCAAAATCGAAGGCATGCTAGCCGTAACAAGCTAGAAGTTTATTGTGGCGCTGATTCCGGTTGAAATCCGTTGTAATCGTATACTGAATTGTCGTCATAATCAGTAACACCGCTTGCTGTTTTGTTAAATTCAATTTTCACCTCCGGTCGTTCCGGATCATTGGTTTTAAAAGTTACTTTTTGGCTAGTCGGGTTAGTCCAGTCGAACGTTTTGCTGTCAAAAGTGATACGCAGGATACTCTCCTCGCTTTGACTAAGGGATCCCTGCCATCGTTTGTTACTGTTTCCGGAAAACAATGGACTTACCGGACCAGCCTTATAAAGCTGTGCTGATAAGCAAGGGCATGATGTTGAGAAATCTGACAGAACCAGTGTACCAGACCCAATATTGCCAATTGCCACATCTTTTTGTTTGATTACAACATTCGGATATAGGGAAAACCGTGTATCCTCAATTTCAATTTTTGGTTCCCCGTCATTCTGGATTGGAGCATTGGACTCATACGCACCAAGTTCGGCATCCCTACCACCAGCAAACACCAACAGTAAAATTAGCACCGCAGTTGTTACTATACCTATACCAATCGGAATTGGATCAAATCGCATAGATCATATCAACCAAATAATTAATGCATTATTCAACAAAAGCCGTCAGATAGAGCATTATTTGCTTCTGGTCTGGATCATTCGTTGAAAAGTATGCAGACCTCTCAATACTACCGGCTACTGGCATAATGCTTGGATCATATATTACCCTAATAGTTGCTTCAGTGCCAGGCGCTACCGTGCCTTGCCAAGCCGAATTTGAGTGCATACTGAATTGTTCACTTGTGACGCCCTGGTACAGCATTTGTATGAAGGTGCAATCACAGGATGTAGAAAAGTTAGAAAGCACCAAAGGGGCAGTTCCTGTGTTTTTTAGGATAACTTCTTTCTCTCTCTTCTCATCAACTCTCATCCTGCCCAAATCAAATCTGTTTTCGGTAATTTCGATTCTCGGTCTTTCTTGATCAGATGGCTCGTATTGCGGGATTGGTGAACCGCTGGCCTCTTTGCCAGAAATAATTCCTAGTATGATTATAACAAGAAGGGTAAGTATGCCAGTTACGATCATGATTGAGTTAAAGCGCATGACAAGCTCCTTCATTCATTACTTGTTATACATCTTGGTGACCTTTAAAATTTCCTCCGTCATCTCAGCTTGTTTGGTAGAATCTTGAGATACCACTGCCTGCTTAAAGCAACTTTGGAGATGCCCTTCCATTAAAGTTTCGTGGGCAGACTTTAATAGTCCAATCACTGCTAAATTCTGCTGCATTATATCAATGCAGTATTTATCTTCTTCGATCATTTTGATGATCTTTGCGATATGACTATGCGCTTTTTTGAAATTCAAAAGCGATTTTTCCTTATGATGAGAATGGGTATGTGAGTGCTGATCGTTCATGATATTGCTCCATTACTTATTGACTTTTTTTATTGGCACCAGTACCATAGGTACAGGTCACTATACAGAATATATACTTATGCAGTTACTGTCAATACTGCAGAGGTGATGCTCAATAATATAATTACCAATAAGGGAGCGGCATGAATTACTGGTTAATCTTAATTACTGGTTTAACAACAGGCGGTTTAACTTGCCTGGCAGTTCAAGGGGGACTACTAGCCAGC
>JAKJEK010000033.1 GCA_022705465.1 Patescibacteria group bacterium
TAATCTTAGCGATCGCATCGGCTGTAGGTCGCTGTGTAGAGGCGATTGAGGGTTTCTTCGACTTCCTCTTGTTCGCCCGGTTTCCACGCGAATTGTTCGGGCTTGGATAGCCCTTTGGGCCAGATCTGATCTTCGTCCTCGTAGCCGGCGGGATTGCCTCGGTTGACAAGCCAGACCAGCAAGGCAAAGCCTATGGCTATCATGTAGATAAGCCCTACGAACTTGGCGACGATCAGTACTGTTGGCATGATGCCTCCTTATCATGCGCGGGCCACTTGTGGGTTGCTCTAATATTACAATAATAGCGCTATGGTGTCAACCCCTGTTAGATTAATGTAAAGCATACTTTACATATCGAGAAAAAAACAATATAATGAAGCTGAACTATGAATATTGAGAGATATACCGAAAAATCAGCAGAAGCATTTGTACAAGCAATTGAAACTGCCGCTTCCAATTCGAACTCGGAGGTGAATAGCTGCCACCTTCTTTTTGCTTTGCTTAATCAGAGTGAGACGGCAGCAAGGGCTGTGGTTGAGAAACTAGCTGATTTACAGAGCGTAATTAGTAGTGTGGAACAGTGCGTTAATGATTTACCGAAGGTTGCCTCAATTTCGATCGAACAGGTCCGGTTGTCGCTTGAGATGGCAACAATTACAAGTAAGGCAGAAGCAGAAACTGAATCTATGAAGGACCAATTTGTGAGCACTGAGCATTTGTTAATTGCGCTAGCGGAAACATCGAATCAAGCTCAATCAATTCTTAACACCAACGGAATAACTCGTAAAACGATCATTGAAACACTAAAGGAAGTGCGAGGTGAGATGAAAATTGAAGATAGAAATCCAGAGGGCAAGTATAACGTACTGGAGAAGTATGGCCAGAATTTTACCGAATTAGCCAAAAGCGGCAAGCTTGATCCGGTTATCGGACGAGATGATGAGATTCGGCGAGTGATGCAAGTGCTTTCGCGCCGAACTAAAAATAATCCAGTACTGATTGGGGAACCCGGTGTTGGCAAAACTGCCATTGTAGAGGGATTGGCGCAAAGGATTGTCTCGCGTGACGTGCCAGACACTTTGCAGAACAAAGACCTGATTGGACTAGAGATGGGATCATTGTTGGCCGGTGCGAAATTCAGAGGTGAATTTGAGGAAAGACTCAAGGCAGTACTCAACGAAGTTGAGAAATCTGAAGGAAAGATTATTTTGTTTCTGGATGAACTTCATACGGTGGTCGGGGCTGGAGCTGCTGAGGGGGCGGTTGATGCGGCGAACATGTTAAAGCCTTTATTGGCGCGCGGTAAGCTGCACATGATTGGCGCAACAACACTCAACGAATATCGGCAACATATTGAGAAGGATGCGGCATTGGAGCGGCGGTTTCAACCGGTATATGTGGCCGAGCCTTCAATTGAGGACACAGTGGCGATTTTGAGAGGACTCAAGGATAAGTATGAAATTCATCATGGAGTGCGTATTGCGGATAGTGCGATTATCGCCGCCGCTGACCTATCCGAGCGATATATTGCCGACCGTTTCCTGCCAGATAAGGCAGTTGATCTCATCGATGAGGCGGCATCGACGCTAAAACTTGAAATCGAAAGTATGCCGGCGGAGATTGATACGATTGTAAGAAACATTCGTCGACTAGAGATTGAGAGGGAGGCATTGAAAAAAGAAAAGGACGCTCTGTCTGAAAGTCGAAAAGAGGCTATTGAAAAGGAGATTGCCGACCTAAAGGAGAAGGAGTTGTCTCTAAAAAGACAGTGGCAGGAAGAAAAGGAATTGATAAACCAATCAAGAGAAATCCAAACACAAATTGATCGATTGCGGGCAGAGAGCGACCAGGCGGAGGTAAATGCCGATTTGCAGCGGGCGGCAGAGATTAGATATGGAAAAATTCCTGAATTAGAGAAAAAACTGGTAGCACTAAAAAATGAAATCAATCGGATCGACCCGCTAAAAAGGATATTACGCGAAGAAGTAACGGAGGAGGATGTGGCTAAAGTAATCGCCCGTTGGACCGGCATTCCGGTAACGCGGTTATTGCAGACCGAAAGTGAACAGTTGGCGAAATTAGAAGTTGAACTTCACAAGCGGGTAATTGATCAGAATGAAGCCGTTGTTTCTGTTGCTAATGCCATAAGGCGTTCAAGAGCTGGTATCTCCCCTACCGGTCGACCGATCGGGTCGTTCATCTTTTTAGGGCCGACAGGTGTTGGCAAGACTGAATTGGCAAAAGCATTAGCTGAGGTCTTATTTAAAGATGAAAATCAAATAGTACGAATTGATATGTCTGAGTATATGGAGAGTCATTCGGTGGCCCGCTTGATTGGAGCGCCTCCTGGGTATGTTGGCTTTGAACAGGGTGGCCAACTGACTGAGCAGGTTCGCAGAAGGCCATACGCAGTGGTGTTGTTTGACGAAATCGAAAAGGCCCACCACGATGTGTTTAATGTGTTGTTGCAGGTTCTAGATGACGGACGCTTGACCGATGGCCAAGGCCGCACAGTTGATTTTTCAAATACTGTGATTATTATGACTTCGAATATCGGGAGCCATGTAATTCAGGAAGAGCAAGATGAAACTAGGATGCGCGAGGAGGTCATGGAGCTGGTTCGCTCGCATTTTCGTCCGGAGTTTCTAAACCGGGTGGACGACATTATTATTTTTCACCGGCTAAGCGAAGAGATGATGGGTAAAATTATCGAAATTCAAATAGACCGGATGCTGGCGAGCTTAAAACAACGAAATATTTCGGTTGAGGTGACACAAGAAGCAAAGACAATGCTAGCCAAAGAGGGGTATGATCCTGCTTATGGTGCCAGGCCGCTAAAACGGACAATCCAAACACATGTTTTGGATGAGATAGCAATGAAGATTATTGAGGGAGAGATTAGGGATGGCGATAGCATAAAGGTTGGTGTTGGTAAAACAGGAAAAATAGTCGTAACAAAAAACTAATTCACAAGAAGAAACAGCGCTATGACACGCTGTTTTTTCTATGATGGCGGGAAGAGCGGCTAGGTTTGGAATTTGCAGCTAAGTAAATGTGAATTGATAATTTTGTCATGGTATATAGCTAAGCGTCTCTGGGTACTATAGCGCCAACGTGCTGGTAGGGCGAGGTCTAACCAATAATTTTTAACTAGCTAAAATTCGTGGCATCTATTCCAGTGGTCACGGTTCAATATTTTTATATGAACCATAAGTATCGTTAGGCATCGTTACTGGCGGTCGTCAGAAAAATACTAAATATGCATTAATATTGCTCAGACTGGCGTTGGGCAAGTATTAGCTTATTCCAATGACTTGGTACTATAAAGATGTGTGACGGATTAATTGGTTATTATGTGAGGAGCGACCACAGTATCCAGATAAGAATAATAATACCGATTATCCATAGAATGCTTTTCATATTTTCTCCTAATGCCACATTAAAGGGTGGCTTTTTATTATACCATGCCACTGCTAGCCGGGATAATTGCAGCATAGTTTGTGCCGCAAGCGGTTGGGATTGAGTTTTGTAGCGGGTCTAAACGTCGGTGGAGTAATAAAAAACCGCCCGAATGGGCGGCGGGGTTTTACCTGGCCCACCAACGCATGAGTGGCCACTCAAACGATGGCGGTGGGTCGTCGAAACCGGCTTTCCGGCGAAGTGACGCTCGGATGTTGAATGTCAACGCCTCGAGCAGGTAGAAGAAGATGGTGGCAGCGCCGAAAGAAACAACAGGCGTGGCCAGGAGGGACATCGTCATGAAGGCCAACCCTGGGATTACCCAGTGCAGGGCGAAACAAAGTTTGGCGATCATGGTGGTGACCAGCAAGAAAACGAAGACGACCAGTGTTCTCCGGGCGGCGTTTTTTGCCTTATTCATCACTGTTCCCTTTCGGTCTATTGGTTGCTGTCGCAGTTTGTGTCGATTGGCGGTAGCGAGTTAGCATGGCTGCTGCCACGATTGACACAATGGTGACGACAGCCATCATCTTGAAGAAAGACAGTATCGCCACCGATCCGAGTAGGAATATAAGCTCTACGTCGAAGAGCGATGGCAACGGTTGTTTTTTGCTTCGATATGCAAGAAAGATGCCGAGCAGGGCAGTCGCGTTGCATATGATGAAGTTGATCCAATCCGGGTGAGGGATGATTAGTAAGGTGGAGCTGAATCCACCAGTCAGAAACGTGGCCTTAAACGCCGGTGTGTCCTGGTTTTGCGCAGACACTTAGCCAATTCTCCATTCCGTGTTTAGCGCTAAACATAATATTGCATTAATAGCTTATTATTGTCAAGTCCTGATTTGGGAATTGATTTTTCGAATAATATTTACGATAATGTATCAAATCAGATGACTGAGGGGAGAGTCAAATGTCAGTGGTCAGCCCGATTCAGTTCGGCGAGATAGTCCTGGCTCTACAGAACCCGGATCCCCCTCTGCCCGATCTTGCGGACCATGAGCGCAGCGTGTGCGACTACTCCCGGGTGGTCTCGAGCGCGAATGATTTCATTCAGGCGAACTGGTTCGACCTACCAGAAATACAGCGCAGTGTCTTGCGCCGATATTTCATGGTGTGGGTAAATGACGGGGTGGTCTGTTCCCGATTCTGTATAGAGGAGGTTTTCTGAATCTCTTCAAAACAAAACGCGCAGCAGTAGCCGCGCGTTTCATTATTCTGTCTAATATCGGTAGTTATTTAAGTGTTTTTCTTGGAGAAATTAAGTTTCATGGTAAAAATATAATCAGTGGAGAATATTTTGCCGGCAAAAATGACAAAGGAAACAAAGAAAATAAACTGATAGATGGCGCCAAAGATGATGAGGTTATAGTTTTCCATAAGAATACTGGGTGCAGCGAGGAACGGGTATGAGAATGGGATGGCGTAAACTATATATTTCAGGACTGGGCTCAGGGTGGTTAAGTCAAGTAGCATTGATAAAATATAGGGAATCAGTACCATCACCATTAATGGTGTGATCACACCAGGTACGCTTTTTGAATCCTGGGCGAAAACACCAAGAACGATAGATATTGCCAAGGCGCACAGTATACCAAGAAACAGGACAGCACCAAGCAAGACATACCCCTGGAGTGAGAGACTAATACCCAATTTCTCGATTACTTCTTGTGATGGAGCTGCTCCCGATGTAATACTGCCACCAGTCATGCCGTTAATGTATCTACTAAAGCCAATCATATAAACGGCCGCCGATAGTAGAGCGACGATACCCGCCCCGATCATTTTTGCCCAGACGACGGTGCGTCGGTTAACAGGAGCACTGAGAAGCGTTTCCAGTGTTTTGTTCTCTTTCTCTGTAGCAACTGCAATGGCAATCATCTGTGATGCCATAACGATGACTAAGAAGAGAATTATTGGAATAAAAGTGGTTTGCGAAGCGACAAAGTTCATGACCTGGGCCGGGTTCGCTTCCGCCATCCGGTCTTTGATAACTACAAAATCTGTGGTTGTAACTGGTTGTTTTATTAACGAAGGGTCGATGCTGGCATTAGCACCGGCAAGATATAGATTGCTGATATATTCATTAATGGTAGCGACCGAGCCTTGAAGGGTTATATATCCTTTTGTGCTACTGATCGAAAAATTGTTGACTATACTGTAGGTTTCAATTTGTACAGGTTGGTGATTTGTGATACCGGCTTCAAAGTTTTCAGGGATAACAAGTAATGCCACGGCTTCGGATCTTTTTGCCTGTTCTATAGAAGACTCCACCGTTGATTCGGTTATTTTATTAACAGAGAAGCCTGATTGCGATAGTACGTTAATAATATTGCCAGATAGCGATGATTGATCTTGATCAGCAATGGCGATAACCTGTTTGGCATCGGTCTTCTTCGTTTCCCGACCAACGATATCACCGATGGCAGCAAACGCGATAACTGATAGAATCAGCGGCAATAGCATTTGCAAGGTTAGTAGTTCTTTTAATTCTTTTTTAATGAGAATGATGAGTTTTCTCATAGTTCCTCGTTTCTTGGAGATTATTTATTGCTTACTGCTTTGGAAAACACTTCTTCTAGATTGTCGGCATTGTATTGTTGTTTTAACTCTTTAGGAGTGCCAATACCGTAGATCTTGCCCCTATCAATAATTCCGACCCGATCTGACAGGAATTCGATTTCAAGCATGTTATGGCTGGACAGAAGGACGGTCATTCCTTCTTTTGACAACTGCTTGATGGCTTTGCGGATTTCCAGAGCATTGATTACGTCAAGTCCACTGGTTGGTTCATCAAGAATGGCTAAAGTCGGTTTA
Organism: Patescibacteria group bacterium; assembly: GCA_022705465.1. Taxonomy (GTDB): domain Bacteria; phylum Patescibacteriota; class UBA1384; order XYA2-FULL-43-10; family 1-14-0-10-43-13; genus JAKJEK01. Next base: position 6,274 of record JAKJEK010000033.1, read on the forward strand.
GCCATAACCGCCCTAGCTAGGAGAAGTTTTCGCATCATGCCTTTGCTATAGGTTCCTGTTTTATCATTTAGTCGATCACCCAATCCGCATATTTCTTTGGCCGAGTTAAAAAAAGTATTAGCTTCCTGATAGCTATTGCTGTATAGGCCAGCCATAAAATGAAGATAGTCCTTACCGCTTAAATTTTTATAACCGCCAGCCTCTTCGGGAAGATAACTGATTGATTGTCTGACGGCCTGCGGATCTTCAGTAACACTCATCCCGCAGACATTAACAGAGCCGCTTGTCGGGGTTAAGAGGGTGGCGATAATGCGCAGGGTGGTGGATTTACCGGCGCCATTAGGCCCGATTAGTGCAAATATCTCCCCAGGATTGACGCTAAAGCTAACTTGGTTAACGGCAAGAACTTTTCCGAAGTTTTTTGTCAGATTGACAACTTCGAGCGGTTTTACGGCGCTGTGATGTGTCATAATTGCTCCCGATTAATTAACCACGGCGAAACGGTGGGTATAAATACGAATAATAGTAATACGGAATATTGGCTCGCTAAATAGAGCGCGGCATGTATTGCATTGTTATTTTACGCCGTAATTAGAATATTCGCCAGTTTAGTTATGTCTGTTGAAGTCACCCTCCAGCACGATGTCTCCATCCCGGTTATTCTGTTCTCCAGCATCAAGTTCTTCGGTGATTACTATTCGGGAGAAAGCAGACTGGTCCGTGTTGGAGGTGAAGTATAGATTATAGGTGCCACTAATGTTTTGCAAAATACCGGTTGGCAGGGATTCGCTATTTTCATTATTAATGAGCCAGCCTTCGTATCGTTTACCGTTTGCGGGATCGGGTAATTTGGCGGTAATGGTATGAAGAAATACGTGGCCATCGAATATTTTCGTGGCAGTACCCTCTCCCCTTTTATTGCCAGGACTAGATAGGGAGATTAATTGGGTTTTTAGTTCCTGGTTGGTGCCTTGCGAAGTGTTCTGCTGAATGCGAATATCGTTGGAGCTTTCTCCGGTGTTTCCCTTAACGTTGTTTTTGTCTACATTATTATCTTGAGCGATATTGTTGTTGATTTTGCTCTCTTGATTGCCGGTGTTTATATTTTCTACTGGTTGGTTTTGTTTTGATAAAGCGTAGCCCATGCTGGCTATGAGGATAATCGCGATTGCGGCGATGGCGCGGTAATTCAAAGTTTTCATAATGCCTCCAGTGATTAAGCTTGATAGTATAACACAAAGAGCAAGCATTGTGATGAGGGTGTTTTTGACATCGCATGCGCGTTGGTGTAAATAAGGCTTAATCAAGATCAAGGGAGGGTGTGATCGGTGCGAAAGATCTACCTGTCGCTAGGGGCGCTGGAGTTTGACGTAGCTACCGGTCGAGCAACTGCTGATGATTTAGGGTTTGCCCTGTATTATCTTAGTTGCCGGCGTTCAGCGGCACTATCGGAGAGGGTTTGTGACAGTGCTGGTCTGGCGATGCTTGAAAAAGAGGTGCGCCTTATTGTTCGGCAGGTGCTGCTGACTGCTGAAAGTGAGGGTAGAGCCATATTGCGTAACGCCGGCGATCTTAACAGCTATAGGGAGCTCAACCGCTTATTAGCGGAAAATGGTTATGTGGAGTTGCCGGTAGCTGAAGAGGATCTCGATGGTTACGGATATGGCGACGGTTATATTGAAATCGGCGAATGGTTTGATGAGATGGACCTGCCGTTAGTAGTGGCAGGTTAAGATACAGGAAACCGCCCCGGAGTGGGGCGGTGTTTTGTTTGGGCTATTGGGTGAGCACTG
>JAKJEK010000034.1 GCA_022705465.1 Patescibacteria group bacterium
TGAGCACGCGAAGCGTCTGGAAGACATTCCCGAAATCATCGCAAAGGATGGTGTTTGATAAGGACGCCTCTTTGCTTCTCTGTGTGAGGGTGAGCGCTCGTTCGACGTGGTTGTCTATATCGCATATGAGAGAAAGACGTGTTGACCTGGCGATATGAGTGAACGTCTCCACCTGCTGTGTTAGCGATGGAAGGTGTAGAGCGGTTGCGGCTCCGGAAACAGCCGGCATTGCTTCGCCTCCTTTTCCACAAAATAGGATGGGTGTTCAAGAGCATATTACAGAAAACCAGTTGAAATGCAATAGAAAAGCGAGCGCCATTGGCGCTCGCTGGTTGTTGACGAACTAGGGCCATATTAGTGCTAAAAGCACTACAATAAGTATTCCGGCGAACAGGCCAAGGAGTGCTTGAACCCGTTCTGTATTGATCCTTTGTTCAATACTTTTTTGTTCTACGTCGAATTCGGAGGAGGGATCGATGATAGCTTCAATGATTTTTTCATCGATGCCATCGATCATGCGGTCACGGGAGCCTTGGGGCTCGACGGTTGTGGTAGTTCTCATGGCGGCATCCTCCACGACCATTGGCTCATTGGTATAAAATGATAACACAATCAGCGGGAAATGCAATTGTCTTGCTACAGAACGCTGCAGTATTGCCACTCGCAGCCTTACGTGCTAAATTTTAACATAAGGTGGGTCTATTTTTGTTGTGATAAGGAGAACTAATGTTATATGCAGTAATTATGGCAGGCGGTCAGGGTACGAGATTGTGGCCGGTGTCAAGGAAGAAATTACCAAAACAATTACAGCGGTTGGCAAGCAACAAATCGCTTATTCAGGAAACATACGATCGCTTATCGCCGATTTTCCCTGATGATCGTATTGTGGTGTCAACAACTCCAGAATATGCATCAGAGATTAAAATGCAGTTACCGCAAATACCGGAAAAGAATTATGTGCTTGAGCCATTTGCCAATGGAAATGCAGCTGCTTGTGGACTGGTTTCAGCGGTGTTGAATGAAAGAGATAAGGATTCATCTGCGGTTTTTTTGCCAGCAGATCACGCAATTAAAAATGCAGAACAGTTCCAGAATATCTTAGAGTTTGCCGACAGACTTATCTCCGACTACCCAAATCACATCATAACAATTGGTATTGAACCCACAAAACCAGATACAGGTTTGGGGTATATCCAGATTGGGAAGGAACTTGACGTTGAGGAAGACAATCTCAGAGCTTTCAAGGTTAAACGTTTTGTTGAAAAGCCGAGTTTGGATAGGGCTAAAAGGTATGTTTCGTCATGGCAGTACTTGTGGAACGCTGGAATGTTTGTATGGCGTACCGACCATATCTTGGATTTATTTAACAGCTATATGCCAGAGACGAAGAAGGTGCTTGACCGTATCGTTGGACATTGGGATAAGGATGACCGTGAGGTGGTTCTTGCTGCTGAGTATGACAAAACCGAAAACACTTCGGTTGATTACGGTATTATGGAAAAGACAAAGGACATACTGGTCGTACCGGGCGATTTTGGCTGGAGCGACATTGGCTCTTGGGGTACGCTGTTTGAACTGCTGGCCGAAATTAATGATGCTCGCGTGATTTCAAGAGGACATCACTTGAGCTGTAATGATGAAAACTGCCTGGTTTTTGCCAACGATAAGCTGGTTGCCACAGTTGGGCTTGAAGATACGGTGGTAATCGATACAGAGGACGCTTTGCTAATCTGCAATCGCCATAAAGCCCATCAAGTGAAAGATCTGTTGACTCAACTAAAAGAGCAAAACAAGGAAGAGTATCTTTAATTGGAAGGAAATCCATGGAAATTAATCAACATATTTTCAGAGGTTACGATATTAGAGGTGTGGCTGGTCAAGATCTTGATGCCGAGACCATGAGGCTAATTGGCCGGGCACACGGAACCTATCTTCATCAGATTGGTGTTGATAAAGTTGTGGTGGGTTCTGATAATCGTCTAACCGCTGAGGAATACCGTAAGGCTGTTATGGATGGTTTGGCACAGAGTGGCATGGAGGTTCTTGACCTTGGAACTAGCCTAACATCAATCGTATATTGGGCGCAGTATCATTTTCAATCGCGCGGAGGGGTTATGGTAACAGCCTCCCACAATCCTGCCGAATATAACGGTGTGAAGTTGGGTCGAGATTACTCAGATACCTTAACGCCGATTGATCAAATAAAGAGAATGGTACTCGAAAAAGATTTCTTTGACGGCGAAGGATCAGTTAAGACGGCAGAATCATATCTGCAGGATTACTACGACGAACTACTCGGAAAGGTTGGCAAGCTGAAAAAATTTAAGGTTGTAGTTGACGCGTCTAACGGTACGGCCGGCAAGTTTATGCCTGAGCTACTCCGTCAGGCGGGCTGCGAGGTTATTGAGCAAAATTGCGAACTAGACGGATCATTTCCTAGTGGAACACCTGACCCAACCGAAGGGAAAGTTGCTCGGCGCTTGGCAGAACGTGTTGTGAAAGAGGGTGCCGACATAGGTTTTAGTTATGATGCTGATGGCGATCGAATGGGGCTTGTTGATGAAAAGGGCAATATAATCTGGAACGATGTGCTTGTGGCAATTTTTGCTGACGATACTATATCTCAAAACCCCGGGGCGAAAATCGTGTACAACGCTCTTTGCTCAAAAGTGGTAGATGATGTGATCAGTGCGGCTAAGGGAGAGCCGATCATGTGGAAGACCGGTCATGCATTTATAAAAGAGAAGGTAAATGAGGTTAAAGCTCCTTTTGGCGGTGAGCTTTCTGGACACTTTTACTTCATGGACAAATTTTATGGTCACGACGATGGCGCTTATGCCAGCTTGAGAGTGTTGGATTATTTAACTCGTAGGGGCAAGAAGCTGTCAGAAATAATAGCCGAATTTCCCCGCTATATTTCCAGCCCTGAAGTGAAGATTGGCTGTCCAGATGATGTTAAATGGGATGTTGTCAAGAGGATATCAGAAAGGATGATTGAAAAATTCGGTGAAAGCAAAGTAAATACTTTGGATGGCGCCCGGGTTGATTTTGATGATGGCATGATTATTGTGCGCGCCTCACAAAATGGTCCTTATCTAACAGTGAAATTTGAAGCAAAGGAAGAAGTTGACTATACTGAACGGCGCAATTACATTAAAACTTTGCTAAAAGAGTGCCCGGAGATTGATTGGAGCCATGGTGTTAACGTTGAGCAGCTCCTGTAGATTTATAAATTCTAACGGCAATCTAAAGCAAAAGCCACAGTCGATAAGGCTGTGGCTTTTGCTTATGTATTTAATGGAGCTTTTTGCTTTTGAGGTCCTGGACATCTTTATCGCTTTCAACTAACTCGCCGGCATGAAGCTTGTGTAGCATAGGAATAACACCACAATGTTCGCATCTGCCCCAGGCGCATCGGCCATTGTTGTTTTGCGATAGTTGTCGGCAAATACTTATTTCATTCTGAAATGTTTGATGATCGATCTTGCTCATTGTTTGTAAGATAGATTATTTCCGGTTCAATTTCGACAGCGTATTTGTTTTTGATGGTCTTTTTGGCAAGGTTAATTAGATCCAGGACGTCTTTTGCTGTGGCATTATCAACGTTTACAATGAAATTAGGATGCATTTCGGATATCATTGCGCCTCCGATCTTTGTACCTTTTAGTCCAGCTTCGCTTAGAAGGTGGGCCACCGGTATAACAGGCATGGGATCAGTTTTTAAGACGTGCTGGCAAGACTCAATCAACCTCCCGGATGCAAGCCGGCAATCAACATTTTTAAAAGTGCTCCCAGCGCTGGGGTATTGTAGGGGTTGATGACTTTGGCGGTAGTTAATTTTTTCCTGGACGGCTTGTTTTATCGCTGCCTGGTTACCTGGCTCAAAGCGGAAGGTGCCGTTGACAATCAGTTCGTCTTTAGCGTGTAGTGTTTTATAAATACTAGATCTATAGTTAAATTCGCATGTCTCGAAAGGTCGATTGATGATCTCGAGAGTTTCGATATTGACGCTAGTCACATTCACAATATTGTCTTTTGTTTCACCGCCAAAGGCACCTGCATTGCCGCGAATGGCGCCACCAACAGTGCCGGGAAGTCCGCCAGCCCACTCAAAACCAGACAGAGACTGGTCAATGCAGTAATCGATCGCTTCAGAAAACAGAAGACCGGCACCAAATGTGATGTCGCGGTTATTGGCATTAATAGTCCTAATATTGTTGCGGATTACTAATCCGTCGTAACCATGATCATCAATAAGGAGGTTGGTTCCTGCACCAAGAATAAATTTATTGCTTGATGCTAAGTTGAGGCCATTTGAGATAGTCTTCCATTCGTTTAAGCCATTGATTACGTCATCGATATTGTTTACTTCAAGAAAGTACTTAGCAAGCCCACCGATGCGGTAGTGGCAGTATTTATTTAGGGGGACGTTTTTTTTAATCATATTGCTCCTCGTTTTTCTGGATGATTTATTTTGAAGATGGGGCGGTGTGTAAGTTTTGCAACCAAAACGGTTAATGCAAATTTCGGTAAGGCCAGTTGGCGATAAAATCTTTTAGGTTCTTGTATGAGTCGATATAGCCATTCAAAGCCAGCACGCCGGACCCAGAGCGGAGCCCTTTTTCTAACTCCGGCAATAAAGTCAAATGAACCACCGAGCCCAATACCGATTTTGCAACCTGTTTTTTCAAGATTTTGACGAAGCCATTTCTCTTGTTTGGGGGCACCAAAGGCAACTAACAAAATGTCAGCTTTTGATTTTTTAATCACGTCGATAATTTGGCGGGTTTCTTTTGGCGTGCCAGAATGCACACCGGCAATTCGCAAGTTAAATATGTCTGTTTGGAGATGGAGTGCCGTACGTTCAGCAACGGTCGGAGCGCCACCGAGAAGAAAGACTTTTAGCTTGTTGTCGGCAGCAAAACGACAGACCGATAAAATAAAATCAGAACCGGAGATTTTTTCAGGGATGGGCCCTTCGGTATATTTAAGAATTAGTGGCAGCAAGCTTAGAGAAAGGATCCATTGAATAGTGGTGATAATCTCATGAAAGACTGGTTTGGTCGGTGATTTATATGCCAGAAAGCGTGATGCCCACAGAAGACCGACCCCATCGACAAGATTGAGCGCAGAATAGTTGTTTAAAATATCATAGAATTCACTATCCTTTTGGGCTTTGACTACAAATTCAACATTTGGCGTACAAACAAGGTAGCTGCCCTCTTTTACGGAAAATTCTTTCAGTTTAAGGAGAGCTTCTTCGTGTGTAACCGGATGAAGTTTTATTCCAAGTATTTCGATATTATCCATTACGTTTTATCCAGACGTTATATGAGCTATCTACATAGTCACCGATATTTTCCTTAAATTGTTCGACAGAGAATCGCTCAGCTTGTTTGCGGCAGTTTGATGGGGAGAAGGATAAATATTTATCGCTAAATCTATTAAGACATTCAGCTAGGGACTCCGAAGTGGGTTCATTGAAAAATAAGCCAGTTGTTCCGTCGATGACGGTTTCGACCGTTCCGCCTTTTCGGTAGGCTAATACGGGGCGACCCGATGCCATGGATTCAAGAGGGGTGAGTCCAAAATCTTCTTCGCCCGGGAAAATCAAAGCATAGGCGTTTCTCATATATTCATGGACTGCTTTGTCGGATTGCCGACCCAAAAACTCAATTGTTTTTCCGGCTAGTGCTTGTAAGCGGTTACGGTCTTTACCCTCACCAATAATTACCAGTTGGCGTCCCAGTTTATTGCAGGCCTCAATTGCAAGATCAATTTTCTTGTAAGGTTCAAGGCGAGAAACTATTAAAAAGTAATCGTCGGGTGCATTATCTGACATTTCGATGTTGCGGATATCGATGGGTGGATAGATTATGGTTGATGGTTGGCGATAGTATTTTTGAATCCGGTCTTGAACTGTTTGAGATTGCGCAATCCACTGGTCTACCCTATGGGCAGCGACCTGATCCCATATGCGAATATTATGAAGAGTGTATCTCAGGAAAGCGCTAATTGGGCCTTTGGAGAGATTGTTTTCTCGCAGATAATCATGGTACCAGTCCCAGGCATATCTCATAGGAGAGAAGCAGTATGAAATATGGAGGGTGTGTGGTTTGGTGATAACTCCATGAGCAAAAGAGTTTGATAATGAGATTACAACATCATATTCTGACAGATCGAATTGTTCGATTGCTGATGACAACCAGGGAAGCAGGTAGCGCGGATTCTTACGGAAACGAGCAGGGAGGCGATTCAAGTTTGAGGCGATTATTTTATAATCAGCTTGTTCAAATACCTGTTTTGTTCCTTCTTTGTCATAAACTAGAGTGTAGATGGGTGCTTCGGGATAGAGTTCGTGAAAATAGGTCAGAACTTTTTCTGCACCCCCTAGCTTAAATAAAAAGTCGTGAACAATTGCAATTTTCATGTATTAATACGTTACAACTCGTTAATGATCGATAATAGTTTACTGGCGCTACTATCCCAAGAGAATTGTTGCGCTCTTTCCAGGCCCTTAGCAACGTATGCCTTCTTTAGTGCCGGGTTGGTCAATAATTTGTTTAGGGCATCCGTGATATCGCTAATATTCGTCGGATCAACTAGGACGGCGGCATCACCGGCGACTTCCGGCATTGAGGAGGTGGTGGAGGTAATTACGGGTGTGCCAGAGGCCATGGCCTCGAGTATCGGGATGCCGAAGCCCTCATATAGAGTCGGAAAAACGAACGCATCTGCTCCAGAGTATAGGTTGGCCAGCTCAGAATTGGAAACATAACCAGTTACAACTATGTCGTCTCTGATGTTGCCGGAAGCAACAATCTCATTCTCTATTTTATCATAACCATGTCCAGGTTTTCCCACTAATACTAATTTGTGCGGCAGATTGGTTGTCTTTTTAAACCGAGCAAAGGCCTTGATTATCCCGACAACATTTTTTCGGCTTTCGAGACGACCAACAAATAATACATAGGGTTTTTCTTTCGATCTTGCTGGTTTGGTGCTGCTGTGACGAAAAAGTTTATTGTCGTGGGCTAAATGGATGACAGTTGTTTTATCGGTTGTAACATTACAGAACTTAATTAAATCCTTTCTTGTTGACTCGCTGACACAAATTAGCTTTGAGGCATGTTTAATTGCAGTATTTAGGGCATATTCTTGAAGGAATAACTCCTTTGCTGAATAGGCTTCGGGGTAATATCTAAAAGCCAGATCATGAATAAACACTATTGTTTTTTTAGGTGAACAAAAAGGAACCATGTATCCGATAGCTAAAAAAATATCCGGTTTGTGGAGGAGTAGTTCGATTGGGAGGCGCAACTTGTGCCAGTAGCGCGGAAACGGCAGGAATCTTTCCGTGGTATTTGGTGATTTCAGTGAATTGTCGCTAATTCTGTTTCGCGTGTATAAGTAATACCGGTTTGTTTTGTCTAGTTTAAGCAAGTGCAGTAAAAACTGGTATGACATATTTTCAACACCTGTGCGTTTAATGGATGTGATGCCGGAGATGTCAACGCCAATATCCATGGAATTACTCTCTCGCCCAAAGAACAGAGCGTTTAAATGATTCAAGATTTTCAACGGCAATACCCGATCCTTTAACTACGCATTCGAGTGGTTGGTTGGCAACCTCACAGGGAACGCCAGTTACCTTTGTTAGAAGGCTGTCGATGTGACGCAACATGGCTCCGCCGCCTGTCAGAATAATACCCTTATCCATAACATCGGAAGCAAGTTCGGGGGGAGTTTTTTGCAGAACGTCCTTAACGGCATTAATAATTTCCAGGAGGGGCACTTTGATTGCGGCAACAACATCGGAGGATGAAATCATGATGCTTTCTGGTAGTCCGGTGATGGTATTGGAGCCGGAAACTTCCATTTTAAGTTCCTTTTTCATGTGTTGGGCAGAGCCTATCTGGTTTTTTATTTCTTCTGCTGATTGTTCACCGATGATAAGGTTGTGTTTTTTCCTGATGTAATTAGCAATGGCTGCATCGATTTTGTCCCCACCAACGCGCACAGACGATGATGCTACTACGT
>JAKJEK010000035.1 GCA_022705465.1 Patescibacteria group bacterium
AAAAGCGACAAAATCCAAAGACCAAACGCCACCAGCACGATTGAACCTATAAACACACCCAAACCATACACAATACCGCGCAAGAATGTCCATTTTAGCGATGCCAGTTTTTTTTGCTGTGCGATGAGTTCTTGCATCGTCTTTCTGAGTTTTTCATCTTCATTCATTCTGCCCTCGCCAAGATCAAATTATTTCCGTTCCAGTATAGCATATCTGTTGTGGGTTCTGTAATAGTTGGGCTGCTGGTGTTACAATTACTGTAATGGAATTATTGATCGGATGCCTTATTCTTATCGGTTCGTTATTAGTGCTCTTTTGGCAAGGCTCTCTTTTGCTGGCTGCGCTATGGGGCGCCCCTTCGGTTTATGCTAATTCCAACGCCATTACCGACGCACTGAAGTTATCCGGATTGAAAAAGGGGCAATTATTAGTTGACCTCGGTTGCGGCGACGCCCGCAGCTTGATAATTGCAGCCAAAGAGTTTGGCGCTCGCGGTATCGGCATCGAGCGCTCTCCATATTGCGTGCTTAGGGCAAGATACAACGTTGCCCGGTCCGGCATGCAAAGTCAAATCAAGATCATTTGGGGCGATTTTAAAAAAGGGGAGAATTGGCTGAGGCAAGCTGATGTCGTGTATCTATATTTATTGGATAACGCTTTATCTAGTATCGAAAAATGGCTTTATGACAATATTCAGCCGAAATGCAAAGTTGTCTCCCTGGCCTTTAAGTTCGGTGATCGCCCTGCACTCAAAACCAGCCAAACAAAAAATCTTGGCCGATCAGCGACAATTTACCTGTATTGCAAATAGCAGTACGATATCCGCTCTAGCATTCATTAATACTTGACAAAATGTCAAGTATGCTTTACATTATAAATATGAACGAAAGTGAATTAAGTATTGAAAACCGCTTAAAAGAGCTGCGCAAGCAGCACAAGCTCAGCCAGGAAGACTTGGCTGAGGCTTTAGGTATTTCCCGGCAATCGGTTATCGCGCTCGAGCAGGGTAAGTACCTTCCATCGCTGCCTATTGTGGTGTCGATGTGCCGGTTTTTCGACAAAGCATTTGAAGAGATATTTGATTTCGACAAAGAAGTTAAAGCGATGCACGATCGCTTAAGAGATAATTCAATTAAAGTGACTATTATTAAGGGCAAGAATCTTGGGCCCGGAAAGGAGAAAGTCATGAATACTGAATTAGATCCATGGAGACCCTTTAGAGAGTCCCTGCCGCTTCGCGATGCCGTTGACAGGCTTCTTTCAGAGAGCTTCATTACTCCGCGAACTGTTGGACCAGCTATGCCAAAAGTGGACATTCGTGAGCGCAAAGAGGATGTTGTTGTAAGGGCAGAACTGCCAGGCGTCAAAGAGGAAGATATTGACGTTGAGGTTTCTTCGGATGGAGTTATTACCATCTCAGGCGAGAAGAAAGAGGAGAAGGAAGAGAAAGAAGAAGGATACTTCTACAAAGAAACATACAGCGGCTCGTTCTCGCGAACTTTCTCATTGCCAACCGAGGTGGTAGCCGATAAGGCTCAGGCCGAGGTGGACGGCGGAATCTTAACTGTTACGATTCCAAAGGCTAAACCGGAAAAGACTCAAAAACTAAAAATCTCCGCCAAGAAAAAATCAGAATAACTCAATTTACAACAAAAGAGAGCGGCTGTGGTTGCTCTCTTTTGTTTTGCATTTACGGCAAATGATTCGCACGCATTGACTGTGCGAGAGCTACTGGTTTGCGATCTATCCCAGAGCCGGGTGTTATGATCTGGTGTTGCAAAGGAATCGTTACAAAAAAGTCCGCCGTGAGGCGGACTCCAGGTTAGCGATCAATGATCGCTGTGATACCGCTGGGACCAAATGCCCCGCTGATACCCTTGAAAGTCAGGCGGCCGTTGGGTGTGATGCCGGAGACAACCAGGATTCCTTCTCGGCTATCATGCTTAACGTGGGAGCCGATTCGCAATCCTTCTGCCGCCCAAGCTTTCAGAGCCGCCTTGTCTCGCATCCTGGATCTGCCCCATACACACGCTTCCATGATGGCGTTGGCATTCTCGGCATTCTCGCCGAGAATATTGAGGCCTAGATCCGTTGCTTGTTTCAGATGCGAGCGGGTTAGGACACACAACATGCTTTCCTCCGAAAATGGAATCCAGAGACATCTTAGCCGGGAGGCAACACAATTGTCAACGATAGGTAATACAGGCAGATTGTGCCAGAGTACTAGGAATGAGATTGAAAATGTCTAATATTTCAGCTACTTTTTGTATATTACACCATGCGTGAAGGAGGAGGCGATGAATCGCAAGAAGCGCATCATAGACTCAATGTTTGCGGTGACCCTGGTTCTAACAGCTATTGCATTAGCAGCAAGCGTGATAGCTGGACCCCTAACCTTTTGGCACTTGATTAAGTGGCCATCAATAACATACCTTTCTGGATTCGCCCTCGTAAATATCGTAGGGATGGCCTGGGAGGTCAGACACAAGCGCAGGGCTACGAACGGCTCGCGTTAGATAAATCGCTCGTCATGAGCGATTTTTTAAGTGTTGAATATGTCGCTCTCAGGTTGAACCAAAGAAAAAAGGGTCCGGATGGGACCCTGAATTCGCTTCGTTCCTGGAAGCGACATCTAGTTCTTGGGCTCGCCGAGCATCAAGATCTCCTTGATTCTGGCGGCGAACTCCTTGACTTCCGCCTGGATGCGGCGAGTCTTTTCCCTCTCCACGCGGGAAGAGGGTTCATCAAGCTTGCGCTTGAGCTTGGCCAGCCGCTCGTTGAGCGAAGCCAGCTTTGTGCGCAATGCCTCGGCGGCATTATGCAGACTAGGGATACCCTGAATCGGCTTCAGGGCATCTTCAAGCGCCTTGATCTCGTTGTGGAGCCGCACCCGTTCGGCCACGAGCCGATTGGTCTTCTCGCACTGCCGCGCGATTGCGCTGATGTACGGGGTGAACAGCGGCCACCACTCGGGAAACTCACCGCCGGCACAGATCGCATCAGCCAGAGCAGCGAGATCCTTAAGGCCAAGATTGGCTTCGGGGATTACCGTCGCTGCGGGCTTCGGATCCGCCGCAGGTGAGGGCGCAGGCTGTGGAGCCGCCACAACTGCTACAGTGGCAACCGGCCTAGGCTTGCTAGGTGCGGGCGAGGCAGGCTGCGTTGCTGCTGTCGCTACCCTCTTGGGTTCGGGCAGGGAAGTGATGAGCGGGACGGCATACTGCTTGGGCGGGCGGTCGAGGTCGATTATCTCGACTTCTTCGACGTTGTGCCCGGCACCGTACATCGCGCCTTTCTGCGTGGTGTTGCGGTAGCAGTAGTTATCATCGCCCATCTTATCTCGGACGATGAAGCCCTTGGTCACCAGGTGGACAGAATTGGCCTGCAGCGTCTTGGCGGGAACGCCGCTCGTCGCCTCGATCTGCTTCCAGCTGATGATCCGAAACTCGTCCTTTGACAAGTGGGGCCGGATAGCCAAGGCGACGCGAAGTGCCACCGATCCAAGCTGGACAGGATAGGAGTCCTTAACCAGTCGGATGTGGCGAACCTTCCTGCCGTACAGATGGCTCTCTACGGCTCCATTGTCGATCAGGGTCTTCAGCGCCATCTCGATCGTCTCGAGCGGCGCGTCGGACAACTCTTCTTTGATGAGTTCGACGATCCTGTCCAGTCGAACCCATCCGCACTTGTGCTTGGCGCCTTCCTCTTCCAGGAGGACCTGGATCGAGGTCGCGACCGTGTCGAACACGGATGTGTTCGCCGGAGCGGCGCCGTCTGCCCTGGTAGGCACGTCGTCGACTACGCTCTTGTTCACACGCGCTCCCTTCTAGCTTGCGGCGACAACGATAGTAATAACACACATTGTAACAAATGTCAATGTCTGTTGATGCTATCATGTATTGCCGCTCATTGCCTCGGCGTCGAAGTTTGTGCAGTGAAAAAATTATATCAAATATAAAGAAGCAGTGGAGGTTGGCCTCTTGTTGATAAGTATTATTAAGCTAAACGAAAAACCGGACAATTCAATTGTCCGGTAGCTTGGTTGCTGCCTATAGCAAGCAATGTTGGTTATTACATCTTTCTGTGCTTGACGACCGGTTCTCTTTGGTTGGCGGATATCCGCATCTTCAAGGTGGCTTCGTTCGGATTTGCGGGGTTGATCTCACCCACCTTCTCAGCGACCAGATCCAGGAAGATTCTTGCCAGCGACACGTGTCCGGGAGGATCGAGCTCGCTGAGCACCGCGCTCTGCCGGCCAGGTGTCAGCAGCATCCGACCGCCCAGCAGCGTGGCGCGGATCTGATTGGTCATGTCGCGGGAAAGCGGCTCGCCAGAGTCACCGAGCCAGGCAGTATGCTCGAACTTGCGCACGAACTGCTCCGCCAGTTCCGCGATGTGCGGGTCGTTGGTGCGCCTAAGCGCAACTTCCAATGCATCACCGAACATCTTTCCGATCTCTTCTGGTGTCATAGATGCATGATCCTTTCACCACTACACACTATTATTATATCACAATTACAGAAATTTATCAATACTCGGTCTCACTATCCGCCCTGTGGGTATTACCCTAAACAAAAAATCGCCCCTTTCGGGACGGCCTTATTCTTAACTTTTATATTGGTCTTAACATTGAATGACTACTCCATCCAATGTCTTAGTGTAGGATGGTGGGCGGTACTGGACTCGAACCAGTGACCTCACGGATGTGAACCGTGCGCTCTAACCAACTGAGCTAATCGCCCCAGCAAATAAGGATATTACGTCGTCGCTCCATTTGGCGTCAGACCAAACACAATATTACCACAGTTATTATTATTTGTTAATTGGGAAATTGTGGCATACCTTTGTGGTGTAGCCGCCAAGAAGCTATAATTAAGTTAATTCATTCTTAAAGAAAAACATCATGGATAATCACCCCAAACCAGAAAAATCATATTATTACGTCATAACCATTATCTTAGTCTTATCAATTGTTGCCGGCTATCTTCTCGCGGTGCGTAATCCTGAATTCGCCGGAGATGTCGTTGAAAGCGCGCTCGCCCCATTCCAGGCGATCAGTGAGATTCCGCCTATTGCAGTATTTTTCGTCATTTTGTTTAATAACGCCCTTAAGGCGCTGTTTGCCATCCTGCTCGGTTTCTTTTTAGGGCTATTCCCGTTGTACTTTATTATCACCAATGGCAACATAATCGGCCTGGTAATTGCATTAATTGCCGCCGAGACTGGCATTCTAACAGTTATGGCTGGACTTCTGCCGCATGGGATTATTGAATTAACGGCAATTGTGATAGCGGCGAGTCACGGTCTATGGTTGGGCATCAGGTTTATCAGGAAAATATTATATAAAGAATCGTTTACCGATGCATTTCGTGCGTCGATGAGAGCATACGTCAAGATTATTCTGCCACTGATATTTGCAGCTGCTGTCATAGAGACATACATTACTCCGGCCATCCTGCAGCTAGTATCGCGCTAGAAGGAATGCTTACAATTCGGCTCGATGCTGCATAAAACTGTTTGCTTGCGCCCTATTGCTGATAGTGGAATATTGTGGTATATTACACGCAATACAGTAAACCCCGCCTGAATAACGACAGGACAGAAGGGGGAGGGGATGGAAATCGTTCGACACGAGGGTGATGTAGCAGAGCTGTGGTTCGACAAATCGGACCTCACCAAGACCGCTGAGACAGTGGGACGCCGCTCGCCTCGCCGAGCCGAGGAGTTCTTGATTCAGGCCGACCTGGTTCGACCCAACCAACAGGTTGGCTGGACCGGCATGGAGCCTGAGGACGTAGAAGTCCTTGTGGCTTGCTGTGTCCGGGAGAAGCTGATGAGCCTATATCCGGACAGACCGCACCCCGCGTACCGCCCCTACCTGGCCTAATCTAGGCCAGCTACACAATATACACAACACCCGCAGGTGGGCTCCACGCCCACCTTTTCGTTTCTGATAGTTATTATTGGCTAAAGCGCTGTATACTAAAAAATACCGATTGCTCGGTATCCATTTTTTTAATACTGTTCTGAACTTGGCGCAGAATGCAAACAGAAACTTCCCCATTTTATATTTTCAGTTTGCAATGATTTTGTGGGGGATATATATTTGCCACTTCAAATTATTGATTTCTTAAAAACGATGCATTTAAGTCTTGGAGTTGCTCAAAATAATGGGAGAATGTTTCGTGCGAAAGCCCAAATTCGTGAATTGCAATTCTTAACCTGTCTAGCATACCAAAAGGGTCGTAATGAAAAACTGGGTAGCAATCTACTAGAAATATGTGTTTATCCTGTTGTGAGTATGACGATCCTAACATATAGTTACTACGCTTGGTGATTTCGAGTGCCCTTCCTAAATTAGTTGTATTGTTATATGTAGCAACGTATCCCTCCAAAACCGTAACAATAATGCTTTCCAGTTCGCTTTTTTGTTCGTCGGATATCTTATCAAGCGGAATCTCTTGTAGGTTAACTCCATCGATCTCTTCTTGCACTAAAAAAAGTGTTGTTTGATCTGTCTGATTTTTTCCTATTACGCATCTTGGTCTGGGAATTCTTTCCCTACCCTTATGCTTTTCTATCGCATCGATTGTATTAAAATACAGGTCAATATCGTATGCTTCCTTGTTGGGATCAAATATTTTGCCAAAATAGCGCGTATTGGCATTTGGACTTATTTCTTTCACTACGACGGCTCGGTCTAAGCTTTCCCTCGATTCCGTCATTAGACCTCGGCCTACAACACCATCAATTTCTCTAAAAGGATATGCTTCACTCATCTGCTATTCTCGTTTTCTAATTTTGAATCCTTCTTTTAATTAAAGATACCATCTTGAGCGTTTAGTAACAATTAGAATTGGTTTAAGACTCGGTTCGAATGTTAATTTAGTTTTATATGCAAATTTTTAATGCTTTGCTGTCTAAGTGGGAACACTTATATCTTGTTATAAAATATACTAGATCAAGACTAGCAATAGCTTAGTGGACGACAGTGCCGCAAAATACTCACTTTGTTCGTGTCCGGGGTCCCAACTAAATTAGGTTTGTAGTAGAGACTCTCATTGGCGGGTCCCCTAACTCGTTTCTCTACAACACAGTGGTTCTCGCCACCATCTACCATAAAAAAAGCACCACTTACGTGGCACTCTTTTCATGGTGGGCGATAGTGGACTCGAACCACTGGCCTCATCGATGTCAACGATGCGCTCTAACCAGCTGAGCTAATCACCCTAATACATAACCGTAGCATATAGTATCAAAAAATGGGCGATATTTCAATGACTCATCTGAATTAGTCGATCCGATTAGTCCAAGAACATTTTATGTCTTGTACAAGAAAGAACTACTTCAAAAACCATGTCTTGCATTGCTATTAAGCGTTGTGGAAAAGATCGGTTTGTTAATCATCCCCACTGAGTTATAATTTAGGAAACAAAAGAAACACACAAAAATAAAAACGCTATCTCAGCGCTTTTTTAATAGGAGAATGGCATGGAAATAAAAGTCAAAAAGCTTCATCCGGATGCAAAGCTGCCCAAGTTCGCCCTGCCCGGAGATGCGGGTATGGATTTCTTTAGTGTGGAAAAGTACGAGGTCGAGCCTGGACGGGCAGTATCGGTCAGAACTGGTATCGCTCTTGAGTTGCCAGAAGGATACGTTGGTTTGGTTTGGGACAAGAGTGGATTATCGCACAAGCACCAACTCAAAACGCTTGGTGGTGTCAGCGATTCAGGCTACCGTGGTGAGATATTTATCGGTATAATTAATTTGGGTAAAGATAAATACGTTATTGAAAAGGGGGACAAGGTTGCCCAAATGGTTATTCAAAGACACGAAAGTCCGGTGTTGGTTGAGGTGGAAGAATTATCTACGAGCGTACGTGGTATGAGAGTATTTGGATCAACGGGAAAACAATGATTACTCACAACTTCCCTGGCATATTTATCGCTTTTGAAGGTCTCGATGGATCGGGATCTTCTTCTCAGTCCGAGCGCTTAGGTAAAAAACTACGAGCCGCCGGCCACAAAGT
>JAKJEK010000036.1 GCA_022705465.1 Patescibacteria group bacterium
CCTTCCAGTTCCTGTAAGGCACGAGCCTCGAAGGCTTGAAGCTGCTCTTCTCGGGCGGCTTTGTCCATTTGTAATAGTGCCTCTTTGATATCATTCTCGACGATTTTGGAGATGTCAGCATGGATCTCGGATTCAAGAGTTGTTTCCTCGTCGGCAATTTGACTACGGTAGTCCTCAGCAATCTTATGTTGGATATCAAAGACGGGTTTGGAAATGTTAATGGCCTGATCAATCGCCTCAATGATAACCTCTTCGGGTACTTCATTGGATTCAACTTCCAACATCATAACCCGGTCCTTTGTCATGGCGACGGATAGGTTTAGGTCTGATTGTTCGATTT
Organism: Patescibacteria group bacterium; assembly: GCA_022705465.1. Classification (GTDB taxonomy): domain Bacteria; phylum Patescibacteriota; class UBA1384; order XYA2-FULL-43-10; family 1-14-0-10-43-13; genus JAKJEK01. The sequence continues at coordinate 341 of JAKJEK010000036.1, forward strand.
CTTTTTCGGTTGGATTAAAAACAAGATTTTCACCAACTCTTCCAACTCTCATGGCCGCAATCGGGCCCATGTATGGAGCATTAGTTTGCATTAGGGCAGCTGAGGCAGCAATGATAGCCATTATGTCAGGATCAACTGTACCGTCATAAGAAAGAACTGTGATCACTACTTGGACATCATTGCGATAGATCTTTGGAAACAAGGGTCGGAGTGGGCGGTCAATCTTACGAGCAGCCAGTACGGCGGCATCAGATGGTCGACCTTCACGCTTGATGAAACGACTACCGGAAATTTTGCCTGCCGCATAGAACCGCTCCTCAAAGTCAACCAGTAGTGGAAAAAAGTCCACGCCTTCTCGCGGTTCTTTACCGACAACAACTGTAGCCAACACAACTGTCTCGTTGCAGCGGGCGGTGATTGACCCATCAGCAAATTCTGCAAACTTGCCGCTCTCCAGTGTCAGCTTTTTGCCAGCAAAATCTACCTCATATGATTTTATGTCAAATTCTCTTTTTTTGATCATTTTTTTCTCTCTTATATACGAATTAGACTCATGGTCTCATGAGTCTAATTCAATAGCTTTACTTTCGCAGTCCCAGATCTGCGATAAGTTTGGTATACTTTTCGCTGTCTGTTTTCTTAAGGTAGTTTAACAGTCTTCGTCTTTTGCCAACCATCATGAGTAATCCTCGGCGGGAGTCAAAATCCTTTTTGTGCTCCTGAAGGTGACGGGTAAGATCGGAAACCTTTTTGGTCAATACCGCAATCTGTACTTCGGTGGAGCCAGTATCGCTCTGATGTGACTGATATTTCTTGATCAGGTCGACTTTGGTTGCAGCACTCTTGGCGCTGTCCTCGCTTGCTTTCTTCGCCATAACTTCCTTTCGGCCGGCAAGTGAAGTAAGGACCTCACACCGGTCTATCGTAATGATAAATATGATACGTATTGCATATTACACTAATTTTCGCAAATAGGCAAGTATTGTTACGGGATCAATATGACGATAGTTTCGGGAATTGGGCGAATTGTGTGCTAAATTACAGGACGAGGCATGCTTAACGAGGCAACACAACTGATTTTTTTAGTTTGCATACTCAGACTTTAGCACCGTACTTTCTATAAATACCGATGAAAGACTTTGTTTATATTGAAAAGCCCGCATTGACGGCGGGCTTCGGTGGTAACTTGACCTGTTCAGGTTCGTAAGCCCAACCTTATATCAGGCTAGTTGTGACTGGTTCCTTGCGACAGGGCTAGACGGCCACCCGGGCCGCCCGGCCAATGACGTTGCCCCTGGCGTCTATAACGCAAAGGGCAGTCAATACTGGCATGTTCGCAGGCATGGAAGCCGGCGAGATAAGCAGAATGCTGCCGTCTTCACGCGATACCGTCTCCACATCGAACACTTTGACCTCCCTGACCATCTTGCCGTTGTACTCTGTGCGGCAAATATGAAGCTTGGTCATCATGTCGTAGAAGGCATCCGGGATCGTGGTCTTCGGATCCAGCAGCAATTTAGCTCCCCAGCACATCGCGCTACCCCCCTTCAGGCAAACAGGTTGTCGTATTTATGTATGTTATACTAGCCAAAATTGTGGCTTATGGCAAGACACTATGCGCTTGTTCCGGCGACCCGCCGTTCCCCACCGAGATCCGTAAGCAGTGGAGGCCGGCAGTTTGAGTTTACCACGAAGTTCCGTGGGTTACTCAACCCGCATGACGGGGCTAGTGCCCTGATTCAAGTGGAGTTGGTTCGCGCGATCGATGTCACGCTGATACTCCCTAATGCGCTGAATAACCATCTCAGAACTTTCTAGTAATGTAGTTTTATTAATCTGGAAAGCAGCTGCCATCGGATGTCCGCCGCCGCCAAATAGCTTGGCGATTTTGGATACATCAGCCGATGGATTGGTGGCCCGGAGAGAGCCGTGCACGTCGTTGTTTTTCTCGGAAAGTAGTAAAGCAAAATCTGCCCCAGAAGCAGTCTTTAAGAGTTCGTCAATTACACCGCCCGATTCGTTCTCAGACGCACCGACTTCCAGGTAATCCTTACGATGAATTACTGACCAAACGAAGCGATAGTTTTTCTCATCGCGCAGATTAGACAGAGCGCGCCCCCATAACCGCAATGTTGAGAGCGGCTTGGTTTTGTAGATGTGGCGGACGATATCCTGCTGTCTGGCCCCGGCGGCTACCAGCTGTGCTGCCACCGTCAGAGATTTCGGGGTAGTATTGGCGTTTTGGAAGGAGTTGGTGTCAGCAATAATGCCAGTAAGCAAAGAGGTAGCAATTGGTTCGTCGATAAATTTAGGATCCCCAGACAATGCTTCTATGATTCCTACCAGAATTTCTGAAGTCGAGGTGGCAGTTAAGTCAACGAGGTTAACTTTGCCGAAATGGCTGTTGCCAGGATGATGATCGATATTCACAACCGGCAACTCATAAAATAGCTCGGCATTGCGCTCGTAAACTGAGCCAAGCCGCTCCAGGTCAGTTGAGTCTAGAACAATAATTGCCTCGTAGTTAAAGCCACCCTCCGGGAAAGAGACCATGCCGGCCTCAAACCGTCCGCTTTTGGGCGTGATAATGATGTCAAGGCTATTTCCCCTGGTTTTGCACATAACCTTGTCGGCCTTAACGTTGGTAACATCCAGAGAGATGATGAAATCGCGAGAGCCGTGAAAATCATGGGTTATTTTTTGGACGTCCTTAAGATAACCGTAAACCTGCGGAACGGTATCATTACAGACAGCGACGACATCCTTTCCCATTTTGTGAAGAGACAGATATAGGGCGATTAAACTCCCCATAGCATCACCGTCAGGAGCACGGTGAGTGAATACCAAAATTCTACTTTTGTTTCGAAGAATATCAACAACTTGTTGTTTCGGAGTTAGCTCCATTCTTTATCCTTCCTAAGCCTAAATGGCACTTTAATATATACAACACTCAGCAGATTGTCAAATATAGTTTATTTTCGTGTCGGAAAGTTAATCCATAGACAAACTGACCAGTATTGAAAGATGAGTGATTCCGGTAGTTAAACGGGGCTTTACTTTCACAAAGTTTTATGATAGTGTGAAGGCTGTATCATTTTATAAGACGATCAAGCAACAGAAATCAATTAGTTAATTGGGAATAGGATTATATGCCACTTACATCATCCGCAAAAAAAGCACTCTCCGTTTCAGTGCGCCGCAAAAAAGAGAATGATCTAGCCCGCGCTCAAGTCAAAAACGCGGTAAAAAGCACCAGAATCGGAATTAAGAATACGGATAGCAAGATTTCCGAGAATTTGAGTGTAGCTTATAAGGAACTGGACGAGGCAGCCAAGAAGAATGTAATCCATAAAAACAAGGCCTCCCGCCTTAAATCACGCCTGGCCAAGGCTGCATTAAGGGCTGGTCTTTCGCCGTTCTCCACAACTCCCGCAGCAAAGAAACCTACCACTAAAAAGAGCGCTAAAGCAAAGAGCGAGTAGTTCCATAGCCAACAACATAAATAAAAACGCCCAGCAACGGGCGTTTTTATTTATGCAGCTCACCACGGGCTAATAGTGTTCAGCACCTATAAAGGTTAAGCGAGGATAGATAATAGCGATGGCTTTACCGACCAGAAATCGCTTTTCAACAGGACCAAAGGTGCGTGAATCGTTGGAGTTGGGGCGGTTATCCCCCATTAAGAAGTATTCCTTGTCTGATAATTGCCATGTGCCAGCCGGACCAGTCTGAATATCGGAGGGCAAGTAGTGCTCCTTTAAGGGCTCTTTATTGACATAAACCTTGCCGCTAGCGATATCGATTCGTTCTCCCGGCAGCGCAATAACTCTCTTAACGTATTGTTTGTTATCGGGATCGCCAGGGTACCGAATAACCACAACGTCACCACGGTTGATTTTTTTGTCGCCATTGAAGGCTACTCTTGATAAAAGAACGCCGTCCTGATCCTGCATGCTCGGCTCCATAGAGATGCCGTCAACCATAAAAATTGTAAACCAAAAGATGTGAACCAAAGTCAGCAGCACTGCTGCTGCAACTGTCCACTTGGTTAGATCAAATAGAATGCCGCCGCCAAACATCACGCGATGAACAAATGATTTACCGGCCATAAACACTCCTTAGCTAAACTTACTCGAACCCGGGTTCACGAAGCGCCACTAGACTCCGGCTAACGTAAGAGATGATTGGAAACAGAGCTAAACAAAAATCACCAATACCAAGACCATTCTTTTCGGTAACAAACCAATTTGGTAAGGCAAAATTATGGTTTTCAAAGCGCTTTGCCCAAGCCGCTTCGCAGTCAAGCACGATTGCGTAAGGCAAATAGCGCTGGAACATCTCGCTTAAGTCGTGAGAGTAAGGTAACGGCTCGGGATTAGAAAGGTATTTCTTAAAAGCCAACCAGTTACTTAGTGTTTCCTGACCGACAATTGTGCGTATAGGGAGACGATAGGCTAGTAGTGTTAATTCGATTGCGGAAAGCATCATACCGACCCAGAAGAAAACCAGATAAGGCGGATTGGTAAAGTAAGAAACACTCAAGAAAAACCCAGCAACCCCTAATACGATACCGAGCATGCCAGCGAATCGATATTTAGCATAAATTCGTTGAGGGTTGGTCTTAAAATATCCAAGTCTAGTTGCGAGGGCGTAGATGCCAGCAGAGACTAGCGATATCTTTTTGCTGTAGAAATGGTCATTAATTCTCCGCTCAAATTCCAATCTGTCGGCGCTTAGATTGTTTTTGAATATTTTGGATAGCAGAATCTTTTCATACCCCAATAAGCGCTGATCAAACCTGCCTTTACCGAATGCAAATGTTCTCTCACGGTCAAGGATTACAATATCGCCCCTGATCGCCAGGTCAATTAAGGTGGCTGCGACCTCCCGAGATCTGACCTTTTGATGGAAAAGAACGCCAACCAACGCCGGCGGGATCGCCATTGGGGGTGCCGGCACTTCCTTATCGGGAACATCGATTCGGGTACGGCGCACTTTGTAGGCAATAATTAGAATCATGAAGATAAAGGTTATCGAGGGCATAATAAACGTGAGCAGCAACCAGGCGTTGCCCTTAATTTGTGACAAGGACTGTTGAATATATCGTCCGGTATCAAGCTTGATTGTGCCCTTTGGCATTTCCGCAACTACCGAAATAACAGCAAACGGTGAGACATTGTTTGCTTCGTAGACAATAGTTCTCTCATCTTTAACATAAGATTTCGAGGAGCCTACCCCATGAATAGCAAGCACTTTGTGTTGCGTTTGGCTAGCGATGCCGGCTGGTAATGTTAATAATATCTGAACAAACTCATAACTAGAGCCGCTATTATCGAGAACCGGGATGCTAACTTCATCAGCCTGATCAAGCAGTTTTACTTTTTGTGTTGTTTCCTTGCCATCCACCACTAATTGTCCACCTGGTAGTACTTCCACCCGAATAATCGCTGTGGACTGACTGCTGTTGGCTGCAATAGGATACTCGTCCGCATAATATTGGTTGGTTCTTACAACGAAATACCCGAATCCTAACATAAAAAACAGCACTAAAAAGAAGGTGAATTTTCGGAAATAAAAACCCACCAAGGGAGGTCGCTTGTGCTTAACTACACTATTACTCATTCCCCTCCAGTTTCAAGCCAACAAGATTAAACAGAGCTTCGAAAGTATTTTATCACTTTTTGCAAATATCAACTACTAGCAAATCTAGCGCTAGAGATGGTTCAAGTTTTCCGCTTTTAATGGACTCATCGAATTCGGCGAGCTTTTGGTAAATCGCCTTCAGTTCCTCCAAAGAATAGCGGTTGAGTGAACTAATAGTTTTTTTCGCCACAAACGGATGAATTGCCAAGATTTTCGGTATGTCTTGCTGACTGGCTCCCCGCGCCAACTGATCCTGCACCATTAACATGTTCCGATACTGATAAATAATCATGGTGAGCACATAGATTTCGTTTTCCCCGGCCTCAAGTAAGGTGTGGAGCGAAATAAGCGCCAGCCGAAGATTCTTAGTCGCAACAGCATCAACAAACTGAAAAATGTTTGCGCTCGCCTCGGCACGCACAAACAAGTCCACGTCGCGATCGGTTATGAGTTCTTCGTGAATTGATTTTTTGTATAATGCGATTTTTTCTATTTCCTGACTCATCCGCCACAGGTCCGCACCAACCCCAATCTGCAATTTCACAATGGCTGCAGGCGCGATTGAAAGCTGATATCCGCTAACTTTTTGGCTAATCCATGATCTTAGGGCATGTTCATCCAGGAACGGATACTCACGGGAGTGCTTTGATTGATGAAGCTTTTTAAAGAGAGCCGTTCGTTTATCCGGCAAACCGTATTCAACAAACACAACGGTCGCCGACTCAGGGATTCGGTCAAGATTATCAGCAATGAAGGACTTCAGTTTTTGGTCGGTGCTGTCTAATTGAAGATTTGCCACCTCGATAAAACTTTTTTCGGTAAAAAAAGAGGTCGAGTTAATAGCGTTAAAATAGCCTTCCTTGGTTAGCTTGCCTCCGGCCAGTTTAATGATATTGGCATCTTCTCCTTGAGAGATCCGGTACTTCTCTTCCAGGGTATGCAAGCTCTCTCTCAGCGAATAGGTGTCTTCCCCGTAAAGAAAATAATGCATATTCTCGTTTTCCAAATTAATGTCACGCAACACCGCACTAACTATTTCGTCTCGGCCCAATTAGCCCCTATGCCGATTTCAACCTTAAGAGGGACGCATAAATCCGCTACGCTCTCCATAATACTCTTCATAACACCACTGGCTGCTTCCGCATCTTTTTCATCTACCTCAACCACAAGCTCGTCATGAACAGTCAGGATCATCTGGGGCTTGTGAAGCACAGGGAATTTAGTAAAGGCCTTATCCAACTGGATCATGGCAAGCTTTAGTATCTCGGCGGCGCTACCCTGAACCGGCGCGTTAACAGCCATCCTCTCCTGTGCTTCTGCTAAGCTATGATTAGACGAATTAATATCTTCCATAACCCGACGGAAACCGAAAAGAGTTTCAACGTAGCCTTGCCTGCGTGCGTGATCAATGATTTGATTACAGTAGTGACGAATGCCGGCATGAACTTCAAAGTAGCGCTTAATGAAGCGGCTAGCTTCCTGGCGGTTTATTCCCAGGGCCTGAGATAAACCATACGGGCTCATGCCGTAGAGCACGCCAAAGTTGATTGTTTTGGCAAAACGGCGTTGATCCTTGGTGACTTGATCAATCCCAACCCCAAATATTTCAGCGGCTGTCGCAGCGTGAACATCGCGGTCCTGCTCAAAAGCCTCCAGCATGGCTCGATCCTGAGCAAGACAGGCGACTATTCTTAATTCAATTTGCGAATAATCGGCAGCGATCAGACTTCTTCCCTTCGAAGCAACAAAGGCCTTTCTAATCTCTATGCCAAGGCCCCCTTTGACTGGAATGTTTTGCAAGTTGGGGCTAGCAGAAGTCAAGCGACCAGTAGAGGTTTCCTGCCCATATGTTGTGTGAAGCCGGCCATCCCCTCCAACCATCTGCGGCAATGGTTTGAGATAAGTTGAAAGAAGCTTAGATAGTTCACGATATTCCAGGATAGGATCAATGATCGGGTGAATGTGTTTGATCT
>JAKJEK010000037.1 GCA_022705465.1 Patescibacteria group bacterium
GCTCGGCCTATTCACAGGAGCAGCCATCTCGCCGGCCGCTTCGCGCCTCCTGACAACCATGCCGCTACCCCACTGGGGTGTAGCGGCTTTTATATAGAAAAGAGCGGGGGAAATCCCGCTCAATGATGAATCAGGCAGCGCAAAGCGCCCTGATGATCTCTATGTCCTTGCTGTCATGCGGAGAATACTCGAAGGCCTTGTTAACCTCGTAATATCCATCGCCGCCCAGTCTTCTGATGACTCCGGTCAGATCCTCGACTGGCAAGAACTTGCCGATCCGCTCGGCCGCAGCCTCAATTTCCCGAACTAGCACCAGCATCATTCCTGTGAAGGGTTGAAGCAGCGCCATTTGTTCAGAAGTGTAGACCTTATCCAGATCTACGTTTTGGAGCTCGCCATCGACGGTAGCAAAGACCTCATTTCCCCTCTTGACCTCGATATGCACCCCGGGGTCAAATGGTTGCCTCAACTCAAATGAGAATTCTTGCTCCTTCTCAACGTCACCGCCGAGCATGATGGTACCAGTAAAGACGTTTGGCAGTCTCCTGATCATGCGGGCCTGAAAGTGTAGCCTCATCGCCTGCCTCCACCTCCTTAAATCGGTTGAGTGGATTATAGCGCAGCCATCATTTCTGTCAATACTAGACATTGTAAAAATAAAGGACAACACGCGTTGTCCTTTAGGTTTGCCCCTAGAGCGCTTCGGCACAGAGGCGATGGCATTCCCACGCCCAAGCATGAACCTGGTCGTAGTCTGAGGTGGTGCCAAACATCCGAAATTCAACTGTTCCGTGAACTGAAATTCGGATGAGGTGATGGCAGTTGCGGGGGTTTTCGCAAAACCCCTTGTCGGTTGCATACCGGTAGAATTCTGTCCAATCACGGTATATCCGCGGGACATAGTCGGGGGCAACGATACGATAGAGCGCTAAACGGCGCCCGTTCGATCCGTCACCAATCTTGAACAACTTCTGCCAGTGTTTCACCGCATGGTTGTACGCCTTTAGGGCAGCATGGCGATCACCCATTCCGATGTGAATGTGAGTGCCGGCCACCCGACAGGCCGCAGATAAGCGCTCGGTCGTAAGGCTTCTTGCCAACTTGCGGTAGCGACCCTGGGGATCGTCATACACCTCAAGGGGCATATCAGCCGGGGCAACTTCGGTAAATAGCCGTCCGAACGATATGCGTCTCTCAGCCTGGCGTATTACCTCATCAAGATTAATGAGGGCCGGCTTGAGCCCCGAGAGCTGACACGGACCGACTCGAGTCTCGAGCTGGCAAGCAGAAAGTTCGTTGCCGACTGCCGGGTTGTTGATGAAGTCTACAACCTCTTTGGCGATCGGCGAGATTCTCCCATCTCGGATAAGAAAGCATTCGCTTTCAACGCCAATATTCAGGTGGCCTTCAGAGCGAAACCGGAAGCGTTCGAAGAATCGTTTCACTGTCCGTACCTCCCATCAGCACAGTCGTTGCCGAAGAATTTTGTGCTGAAAAAACAGTAATCGTGTTCATTTCAGCACAAAAAACTCCCCGTAAAGTCCGGCGAGCTAGTGTGTTGTTGTGCAGTTTTCTAAGTAGCCTAAGCGAACCTTACGATAATAGTCGTAAAGCCTGCCACCAATTTGAGTTATTGCTTAGGTTTGCCTTGCACATTCTGAAATTAATCTAACAAAGACCAACCATTGTGTCAATTTGCCCAAAACCTATTTAGTTGACAGTGGAGACGACAGCCCGTTATGGCGTTCCACTAGAGAATTTAATATCAATTTATATGCTACAAACAACTCCCAACCATGCCTTAATGAAACTTCAGAAACATTTCATACCGATTTGCTATAAACGTGAATAGAGAGGAGGTGTGTGCTGATGGTGGTAGAGGGAAATGTGGAAATCATCATCAAGGGCCGCACTTATACATACACTTTCGACGGACACGAGCTCGTCGATATGTTCCTAGCCGAAGCAGCTGATCAAGGCAGGGATCCAGCTAAACTACTAGTCCGACTGGCTGACCTGGGAAGCTTCACTGCGGATCGTTATCCGGGCGATCCGGAGGTCCGGCTCATATTCGATTCAATCGGGCTAGACACAGACACTGCGGAACACATCACATAGAGGAAACGCCAGCACACGGACAAAGCGAACGCTTTGTCCGTCTCTTTTAAGCTGCGGCGTAGTAAGAGTAGATCAACGATCGCTTCTTTCGATTGTTGTTTCCGTGCCCTCGACGCTCTCAATCATTAGTCTGGTGATTTCCCCGTTCTGATTTTCCTCAACTCGAATTTTCCGGGGCGAGGCAATATAGTGAAATAAATTATCCGGATGTTCACCTTCTTCGCCAACGATGACCTTGACCCCGCGGACAATCTCACCCGCGCAATCTCCCTCAAAAGCAATTAAAGGATCCTCGCCGATTAAACTCTTGCTAAGCTCGTCACTTTTAATATAAATTTTCACCATTTCACCCTGGTGATTTTTCGCAAATTCCATTAAGAACTCGACCCAATTGCTTTCTGGTATCTCTTTTTCCATGATACACTCCTTCGGTTATCTTCCCTTCTCAACATGTCTCCACTTAATATTATACCCGGCTCACATAATCCGCTTTCCGTCGGTGTTTTGGTTCGACTGTCTGGAATTGCCGTATTGTGCAGTTAGTACTAAATCTACCATTGACATAAAGGATGGAAACGAATATAGTTCAATATAGATTGAACTATTAAACAGTTAGGTACTGAAAGGAGACGTGATGACTAAAGTAAGCAAAGCACTTGATGTGACTGGAGAAAACTTTGAAGCAGAAGTGCTGAAATCCGAGCTACCAGTATTGGTGGACTTCTGGGCACCATGGTGCATGCCCTGCCAGATGATGGCTCCCGTTCTCGACGAACTCGCCGCAGAGCTGGAAGGCAAGGTTAAAATTACAAAGCTCAACACTGAAATGCCAGAGAATGAGCAGCTCGCAATAGACTACCAGATTATGAGTATTCCAAACATGAAATTATTCAAAGATGGTGAAGTGGTTAAGGAATTCATCGGCATGCGCCCCAAAGATGCCTTAAAGTCCGAAATTGAGGCTGCGATCTAGTCTTTTATCAATCAAGCCGATAAACAAAACGAGTGCCGCTGGAGTCGTGGCACTTGTTTTTATGTAACAGAGTTAATGATCTGTGTAGCTTAAATAGCTGCTAGTTGCGCATTACCGGTTCTGGCATAGAGAAAGCCGTACCACCCTGAACAGTATATTTGATATAGTATTAATAACACCGACACGCTAGCGACGTGCTATTTTAAATAAAATATTACAAGCGAGGGAACAATGAAATTTCGGGGACTTGACAGTAGCGAAGCAAAGAAGTTGCTTGCCCAATACGGGCCTAATCAACTTGAGGAAACATCCACCTTTTCGCCCGCCTCAATCCTACTTCGGCAAATCAGGAAAAATTTCCTGCTGTATTTATTGTTTTTCGCAGCACTAATCTCGTTTGCTGTTGGCAAGAGCGCAACCGCCTATACAATATTTGCCGTGATTACGGTCATGATTGGAACCGGGTTTATTCAGGAGTTCAAGGCTGAGCGTGCTGTCGGAGCACTGAAAAGCATGATTTTGCCTTTTTCTACCGTAATCAGAGATGGCAAGGCTAAAAAGGTATCGTCGTCAGAGATTGTGCCAGGCGATATAATCATTCTTCGTACCGGCGAGCGAATTCCCGCAGACGGCCTCATACTGGATGCCAAGGAGTTGCGGATCAACGAAGCTGTTCTGACCGGAGAGTCAAAGGAGATCACAAAGTCTTCTCTGGCCGATGAATCGGGTCCCTCCCAAGAAAACAGGGTGTTCATGGGAACGTTTGTAGTCAACGGTAAATGTGCCGCTAGCATTACCCACACAGGCATGAATACGGAGTATGGAAAGATCGCCAGAATGATTTCCTCGGTAGAAAAGGAACTACCACTGCAGGTGAAGATTAACCGGATAGCAAAATACATGGCAACGCTAGCCATCACTGTTTCAGTCTTGACCGGTTTTGTGATGTTAAGACAGGCCGGCGATGTGGATAATACAGTAATTGTTGAAATACTTATGGTAGTAGTTGCCTTAGCTGTTTCGGCCATACCCGAAGGATTACCGGTGGTATTAACTACTACATTAGCGTCTGGTGCTAGCAGAATGGCCAAGAAAAATGCGATCGTTAATCGAATGTCGATAATTGAAACGCTTGGTGAAACCACGGTTGTTTGTTCAGACAAAACTGGCACGATTACGGCAGGAGAAATGACTGTTAAGAAGGTATTCTTTGACGGCGAATATTACGATGTTGAGGGTACGGGCTATAACCGACGGGGGGAAATTTTGCGCAACGGTGCAGGTATTAACAAGAAAACTGATGCGCCGCTGACCAGGTTATTTGAGGCAGCAACCCTATGCAATGACGCCGAAATCGAACAAAGAAATGATGATCAGGAATATGAGATAAATGGTACGCCAACAGAGTCAGCCTTGTTGATCTTAGCGGAAAAAGCCGGGGTCTTGCGTGAGGACATGGAAGCTACCAGAATTGACGAGATACCATTTAATTCAGATCGGAAAAAGATGTCGGTTGTTTACGCATCGACAGAGGGGCACATAGTATACTCTAAGGGCGCTCCAGAAATTCTCCTGCAAGATTGCACCCGCATCCAACATGGGGACAGTATCACGGAGCTAACCAAAGAAGAGCGGGATAAAATCTACCAGACAAATAACGACTTAAATTCTCAGGGACTACGTACTATTGCACTAGCCTACAAGACAAGCAAGTCAGCCAACATCAATACCTTAGAAAAGGATCTAGTGTTTCTGGGGCTTGCTGGAATGGAAGATGCGCCGCGCGAAGGAGTAAAAGAAGCAATTGCGGTCTGCCACCAAGCCGGTATCAGAGTTATGATGATTACAGGTGATAATTTAGATACTGCTCTAGCAATAGCCAAGGAAGTCGGAATTGACGGCAAGAGTATTGTTGGAAAAGAGATTGACGAGATAACAGATGAGGAGCTGGTCAGGACCGTCAATGATTATGCGATTTTTGCCAGAGTGCGGCCCGACCATAAGTTAAGAATTGTGCGAGCCCTGAAAGCCAATGGGGAGGTGGTTACGATGACCGGCGATGGGGTTAACGATGCACCGGCGCTAAAAGAGGCACACATTGGGGTGGCAATGGGGAAAAATGGTACGGATGTTTCCCGAGAAGTCGCCGATTTAACATTAAAGGACGATAACTTCTCGACGATTGTCGCCGCAATTAGCGAAGGTCGAACAATCTTTAGTAATATCAGGAAATTTGTGGTGTATCAGTTATCCTGTAATTTTGCTGAATTGGTAGTTGTTTTTGTCGGTATCTTGCTGGGTTTACCGCTACCGCTTCTGGCGCTTCAGATATTGTTTATGAATCTGGTGACTGATGACCTGCCGGCGATTAGTCTTGGTTTTAACCCGCACTCGCACGACGTAATGACCACAAAACCGCGCAAGCGCTCTCAATTGCTTGATGCCCATCTACTGGTGCTGCTAGTTGCTGGCGGTTTATTTATGGCAATCGGGACACTTAGCGTATATTATTTTGTCCTAGTTTTACTTAGCCAAGATGTAGTAATTGCGAGAACTGCAGCATTTGTTACCCTCATCTGCTTCGAGATCGTCAATGCTTTTAATTTTCGTTCGTTCAGATCTACGTTCAGCCAGCTACCATTTACGGCAAACAGATATCTGGTGTATGCCTCGGCTGGTTCGATTATCGCAACCCTCGCCGTAATCTACACACCTATTAATGCTGCCTTCGAGGTCACACCGCTCGGATATTCTTATTGGCTAATATCTATCCCATCCGCACTTCTGATTGTGGCACTGTTTGATGGGTTAAAAACCATAAACAACCGGCGCAAATATTTCAATTGGCATTAGAGATATAACAATAGTTTGGTAAATTAGATAATTTAAGATTACATAATGTTCTCTGGTGTATTGTTTTTGTGCGGGAAATTCCCGTTGTAACCCAAAGTCGCGAGTGATATAACGGAATGCCGACAAGGCGAAGGAGGATCATGCTCGTAGACCTGCAGCACAGTTACAGGCGCATCGGTAGTGCCGATGTGGTCACACTCGACGGGGAAATTGACTTTTTCATCGAAGAGGAACTAAGAGAGGCGGTGGGGAGATGGGTAGTTCCGAACGGGAAAGTCATAGTCAACCTTGAATCGGTTAGTTACATGGACAGCAGCGGTATCAAGTTGCTGCTGCACTGCCACCGGGAAGCGATTAAATGCGGTTGCCGATTGGGGCTTATTACCCCAAGCGATCCGGCGCGTATCGTCAACAAGGTTCTGAGGACGGCCAGACTACTGGAGGTGTTTACAGTGTTCCCGACTGTGAGTGAAGCCGTCAACGCAATGGAGGGCAACGCGTAGCACAATAACAAATTATACTCTCAAAAGGCGAAGTCAAGCGGCTTCGCCTTTTTCATTGGAGATCTCCTTGCTTCACAATGCCGGATACAGACGAATTGGACACACTGGCCGGCGCTTGACTTTAAAGAATTTCAGTGTTATATTTACGTGTCTGCAAGTGGAATTTTCCACTAATACATACGGTAAGGAGGGACGAATGAGCAAGGTGTTGTACCCGGGGACATTTGACCCGGTCACCCTCGGACATTTGTCGGTCATCAACGCATGCTCCAGGATGTTTGACGAAGTAATCGTCGGCGTCCTGGTGAACCCCGAGAAGAAACCGCTATTCGCTCTTGATGATAGGGTCAAGATGATCGAGGTGGCAATGCGACGGGCAACCATTCCAAACACCTTCGTCTACACCAGCGATCAACTGGCGGTGGAGGTGGCACGCCACTTTGGGGCCGGAACCATTGCCAGGAGCATTCGGCTCCATATGGATTTTGAGGCCGAACTGGTAATGAGCTTCAACAATGCCATCCTGGCACCGGAAATTCAGACTATCTGGGTATCACCGAGTCAGGAGCTGCTTCATATCAGCTCCTCGGCGGTGCGCGAGCTGGTCCGGCGGGGAGCGTTTGAGAAGCTCGACCAATATCTGCCGGAGAATGTAGTTGACTATATCCGGCAGCTTCAGGCCGGTTCGGTTTGATAACCCCGGCCGCAACCCATTATCCCAACACTATAGTGTTGGGATTTTTATTTAAGAACATTTGACGTTCGGCTCGATTTCTCTAAAACTTCACTGATTTACCACTAAGGCGCCAGTAGATGTGGTTGTGCATACATAAGCAATAATAAATGCCCACGCTTGCGCGTGGGCATGGTTGTCAGGCTGCTTGCCGGTTGACAGCAGTCTCATTGACAACTTCGACTTCGGGTGCCTCGAAGGCGGCATTCATAGCCGACCAAAGGTCGTTGCCCCGACCAGTCTTGGTTATCCGGTACATCCAGGGGTCGCGACCATCCTCGGGGTTCACAACGACCGAACCGATACATCCGCCGCTACCGTTGGCAAACATCGGTTCCTCCCAATGAACCTCGTAGAGAAAACCCCGATCGCACCAGCCGAGCGAGAAAGGCAGGTTCTCGGCCAGCTTCTGCAGATGTTCAGGAATGCCAGGTTCGGCATAGCCAGAGAGCTGGAAGATTACTTCGTCGCCCTCATGCCAACAATCGAATGGATTGCCGCACCTTACCCAGTAGTCTATATTGGATGAGGCCCATGTGTCGCCGGTCAGGTAATCGAGCCACCGCCTGCGACGGCAGGAGAGGCCGTCTGGCTTCTGACGCCTGATGTAGTCCTGGTTTGCTCGCAAGAGCGATTCTTCGATGT
>JAKJEK010000038.1 GCA_022705465.1 Patescibacteria group bacterium
CATGTCGACTGAGCCGCATCATTTAGTTGATAGTTGCCCGTCATCCAGGTTAAGCCCCGAGGCATGTTGGCAACACTGCCGCTAGACTGACCCAGATTTTTACCCCAAAAGGCAAAATCATTCAGATTAACACCGCTACCACCCACATAGACATCGCCAACTATCATTCTCGACCTGTACAGCAAGCTAGTCATTTCAACCACCGGCAAATTACCAACATAGGTCCGACTCTTCATAAACCGAACGCCTAAAACATCGCGATAGTTGTCACGTTCACCGTTTTGCTCAATATCATAACAACCATATATAACATCTTTAAAGTTGCCAATATAACAATCACCACCCGTTAACGCATTCTGCACAAACCCAAGCAAAATGTCAGGATAATAATTCATCACAGCCTGGTTACTCGTGTAACCGCCAAAGAATCGCTTTTCAACTCCGCCACCAAAATCTTGCCTCACCTCCGTTTGCCCCACGAGCATGTTCGGTAACTCATATTTTGCCGCCAAAACAGGTGTTGCTAACAACACAAACAATATTGCTATTCCCAATTTGAAAATTGTCTTCATCATACACTAATACTTAATAAGTAAAGACCTTGCACCTGTATGACATGTTAACTGTATAAACACCGGCATTAGGTATAAAGTTCCATACCACATAATGCGGAGTCGTTGTCTTAATATAATCATGGCGCGGAGTCCCTGCTGGTGGCGCTGCAGTATTTGGTGGATCAGCTATCTGACGGTTGCCGCCCTCTGCTGCAGTAAAAACATCCAGATCACACCGGGCACGATTGGTTGGCAATGTCAAAACTTCATCTTTAATAGTTGTCAGTACAGAAGTTACGTTTGCAACCTCTAGCTGAACATCAATGATATCGCCCTCTTGCAAAGCGTACGGATTAAAATTATTGGCAGGACTAACCCCTTGCCGGCTAACTGCCACCAGTTTCTTCTTGATGCTCACACCAGGATCAGCACTCTTCTTTTGGGCTATCGACATCACTCCGTCCTGGCCATTGAAAAGAGATGACGATCCAATACCTCCTGATATATCAACCATAAATTTATATAAAGAACTCTCGGTTAAAAAAGTGGCATTTGTTTCACTATAAATCAGGGTAACGTATCCACCACCGCCGCCGCTAAAACTGCTATGCTCAGCTGAGTTATAATCAGCGCCAGCTGCTGATAGGACATACGTATGACCAGCCGTTGTAAAGTTGTCAGTTATTATTACGATTTTTCCGCCAGCACCACCAGAACCAGCAGGCGTATTCCCCGGTTTAAAACCAATATCCCCCTTGGCAGAAATAGCATCGTAGCCTCCAGCATGCACTCTCTTTGCGACAATCTTTACTGCACCGCCACCAGAACCACCAACTGTTGCATAATCGCTATAACTCTCCCACAAGGATGCTCCACCACCAGAACCCAAAGAATCATTAAAACCATCATAGTCTATATCTGTGCTAATAAATTCACTAGCATCACCGTACATCTTCGGATTTGCATAAACAGGACGCGTATCAGCACCAGTACCAGAACCCTTTTGATAAATGCCACCGGGCCTGGCATGCCAGCCAGCACCACCATGACCCTGATTTCCGGTGTTATCATTTTGTATTGATGTTCCGCCCCCAGGTCCACCGCCAACATTTCGCACAACATCTGCGTCGCTATTAATAAACTCTTTACCCCATCCAGGGTAACCGACTCCATCTAAATCAATTCCCTTGCTACCCTCAACAATTAAAGCACCATTGACCTGTAAATCCAGCCCGCTAACCATCCTTCTAGCTGAACCACCGGGATATAGTAATATATTTTCATTCACGCCCATCGCACTATGCCGTGATGACTTCAGTCGATCCTCAAAACCCGTCACTGATATATTGTCGCCTAACGGAGAATTATGCTGCCAAACACCCGCATCGTTATTTGCATTTTGATAGTCACTCCAAACGAATCGTAGGTTAACTGTCCCATAAGCAGTTAAGCCGGAGTAATAACGACCCCCTCTACCGCTAAAAGCACTTGCTACGTCCATATTTGGGACATATAATGTCCTGACAAATGAACCGCCAGGTGCAAAATCAATACTATAATCATTATTCCTATTTATATAGTAACTAAAGTTCCATTTTCCATAGGTGCCTGGATCCAGTGCCACTCCAGAACGTATAAAGCCATTCGTTAAATACTGATCTCCGGCAGAAATCCAGTTGCCCCCTGCCACCGTTGAATACACCATGAAATTTTCATAGATACTAAAACTTGCTCGCCCTCCCCACTCTACAAATTTAACCTTGATCGGAATGGCTATAGCTTCTTGGCGCGTATTGCATGCTCTGGTTGAATTATTATAATAATTCTGAAAAGTTGTACCCACATGAGGCGCTACTCCTGCATTTGTGCTTACCCGATAAACAGTCTGATAGTTTCCACCCGAATCGCCGATTTGTATTTCCAATACATCGTCAGCCCATACTTGCGTCTCACGAAATTGTCCTGATGTAATAGGCTGAAAAGTGTAACTAGGAGACAATGGTTGGGCGTGAAGCCAGGTACAGACCATACTCTGACCGCCAACGCTAAAACTGCTCAAGCCAGGTATGGTAACATATCCAGTAAACTCTGTACCCCAATTATTACCTGTGTACATTGGCCTATTTATCCTACCTCCCCGATCTGCGAACGGCTGGGATATTTTCCCACCATTTTTCACAGTTACGCTGTTTAATTGATAGTTGGTTCCGCCCTCCATTAACACCACTACATGGTTTTCAATTATTAAATTTTTCCCCTTAATGTTATAAACATAGGGACTTCCCCATCTTGCACCATCGTGAAGAGACATTGGTGTTGTGCCCGCCATATAAGCATAGTACCTTGGATCAATAAATTTGTTTGTATTACCGAGCAAACCAGTAACATAGTAAGAACCGTACGGTACCACATGATCAAGCCATCGCAAATCACCATTTGCATCAACTGAAAAATACGACGTTTGCGGCCACCAAGGTTGATATACATTATTCCATATATGAACAGTCGCACCATCATCCTCTACGGTAACCGAACCTGCCTGTGTTGATTTCGGGTTATCCAGAACTATCATTCGAATAAACACGAGTGTTAAAACCAACACCGCTATCAGGGTTACAAACCTAAACCTGCGCCGTTTTCCATAGAGATCAGAAATAGATAACTTTGCCATAACCCCTCACTTAAAAATTAACTATCAGGCGGAACAAGATCCATTAACACAAAAAATAGTTGCCAATTCTCCTACATCTTATTATAACCAACAACCGTTTAAAATAAAACTATCTTGCAAAACCCCTGATGACTCTTCAATTGGTTAACAACGAGTTGGGGAATCAATCGTTGTAATTCTTCGAGTCTACGAAGTGACCCCGTGGGTCTACGAAGTGACCCTGCGGGCGGAGTCGAGAAGCCTAATACCTATTCTACAATCAAATTACGACTAAACTAATGAGTACAAACAATCCACCCCTAGTCGTTGATTATATCGTAACGCGGTTTGCCAAAAGGTATTCGGTCTGGAGCACTATCTCTGGCTTCCATCATCGATGCCGGATAAATCGATCCAGCACCAAAATAATCGTTAACTTCATCAATTGCTTCAGATACATTCTTCGACCTCTCGATGTCAGGGAAAAATGATAGCTGTCGACCAGATGCCCTCACCAGGTTAAACGCCGATACAGCAACATATATTGGCCTGCTTTGCCATCGGCAAAAACTCAAAAGTGAAAAGGCACCCTCTTTAAAACTCCTATTGTCATCAAAACTCGCCACTTTTTTACTTCGGTGAAATGATCCGCGATCCACAAAGTGCAAGGAAACCGACACGCCTTGAGCCATATAGCCCTCTTTCCGCAATCTATAGCTGGCCTTGTATATCAATTTATCCGCAACTGAAAGTGCTCCCTCTTTTGTTCTAAATTCCGGAGCTAGCACATGCGAATGGCCGATGGTTTTGGAAGTGCTAACATACTCATCTATCTCATACCCTCGCAACCTGAAATACCACAATCGCCCCCAGTGATTTAACCGGGATCGCAGCTCCGGCAAAGAAGCCTCAAACAACTGGAGTGGCGTAATAATACCTGACTGAACCAGATAAGCCTCCAATCGACTATTTATTCCCACCAAATCTCTCAACCGAAGGCCTGAATAAAAATTCTCAAGTTCGCAAAGCTCAACCACAGTAAATCCATCCGGCTTCTTCGACTCAGCCGCCATCTTGGCTAAAAAATAATTCGGTCCCACTCCAACCGAACACTTTAAATAATCCCCCACCTTAGCTCTAATACCTTCTTTAATCTGCCTTGCCATGCTTTCAGCAGCCGCAGCATTCCGTTCTCTTGGCGTAAGCGTAATCATAAACTCATCAATACTTAACGGCCGATAATAAGGCGTAACAGATTCCACAACCTTTTTAATCTCTTTATGGTAAACCATATACAAAGCGGGTTTTGCTTCAATAATGTTTATTTGCGGAAAAATACGTTTTGCCTCGCCAACCTTTGTGCCAGTCTTTACACCGACCTGTTTTGCCTCATAAGACGCGGCAATAATACAACCGCTTGATCCCGTATACGGAGTCACACCAACCGCCTTACCGCGTAATTCCGGGTGCACCTGTTGTTCGACAGATGCAAAAAAAGAGTTCATATCTAAAAACAGCACTTTATAATCTTGTGGCGGTTGTACAATACTCATGGCAGCTATACTTAATTATCATTTATACACCATGACTATTATACCGCAAAATACCGAACATAAACCAAACATGTTATCCACAAGTAACTTTAGCTCTATCTGTAGAGATAATTACAGATGACAACACCTTTACCAATTAGTACTTATTTAGCCACCTCATTAGCCAGCCTAAAATTGTAAATTCTCTAGCTGTATCATTAATCAGCATTGCCGTCTTTTCGTTTTGCTCTTTCAATACAGATACACTATAAATTGCCTTGTCTTTGCCTGACTCAATCGCAAAAGAATTAATATCACTCTCAATCTCAGTTAGTCGCTGTTTATTTGCTTCATAGTATTGTTTAGCCTCTTTTAACAATAAATAGTCCGGCCCGAAAATTAAACGTTTGATTTTGGACCGGCTCTTGGCAGCCCCTAACTTTTCCTTAATTGATGCATCCTCCAAAATATAGTCTTGGATTTTTGATTTAAACTGACTTGCAATATCCCCGTCTCCAAGCCCCTGCGCATAGCTGAGCAATGCATCAATAGACAAAGAAACGATCTCGGTATCACCACTATCTTTGCCTTCTTGCGCGTCTAGTAAAGCATCACCCGAAGCACCGCTATTATCTACAGCGTTAATTTTCCTTTCCCGCTCTGCCTCACTGGCACTATCCATAACCACCCCTTGAGCTTCAGGTTGGAGTTCTGCCATCTGACCATCAATAACAGGTTCGTTCTCAGCTAGTATATCCACACTGCCCAGGCTTATTGATGCTACTCCTGAAATTAAAACACACAACAAATAGTACTTGATCTTTTCCACGACTCCTCCATTTACGCCAACAGTCATATTATTTTAAATGACTGGCCTAGTAATATTGGGCTTAGTATTAAGCATTTTAAGCCAGACGATATCTCTTTTGTCCATAATACACCAAACACGCCTACAAAAAAACTCCGCCAATCCGGCGGAGTTTGATTCGCTTAGTTCCGAAGCATGTCCTCATAAGACAGATCCAGCAGGCCAAGCATTGTCTGGTCAAAGACGTACTTTGCCATGCCTTCATCTCTCTGGCGAGAACCGCCAAGCACGTCGCGGGTCGAGGTTGCCAAAAACCGCATCTCCCGCAACATTCCCGGCTCGCAGATCCTTCGCACCTTGACCACCCTTTCGAGAAAGTCGATCACCTTCTGAAGTGGAACTGGCGCGGCAAGGCTTTTGACCGAAAAGGACTGGGCAAACAACAGCTCGCGTCCCTGATCAACCCTAACCTTAACCGTATCAACGAAGATGGATCGAAGGAATCCAGCGACCCTGAGCGCTAGTTCTTCTGACCCTCTTTCGCGCGCAAAGCGCACCGCCAACGCAACCTTCTCCTCCGACTCACCCTCCCCCAATTCAACCTCAACCCGAGGCGTTTTGTAGACATAGATGGTTTCCGGCGGAAACCAGGAACCATCAACAAAGAATTCTCTTTTCGCTGTCTGCTCGTAACCATCGTCAGAGGTTACAACGAGCTCTCGGGCAAATTCCTTCACCCTCTCCATGTGATGCAACGGTATCTCGCACCGCAACTCCCTAATCATTCCGGTATCCTTCTGTCCCTAAGCAAGAGACGCTTCACAGTAACACACACATGCCATGTTGTCAATCTTAAAAACCCTCATAACCATTTAAAATCCTACCCATATCTCGGGTAGGATATACCAGAACTGTTGGTGCCAACCGAGACCATAACACTACAATTCCCGCAGCCTGTGATCGATTAGCTCCATATGGTATTCAATATCCCATGGATATTGAACGGCAGTCACCGGCAGGTAGCTCGGTGCCCCGACCACGCCGGAAAAGTAGTGAGCACCGCGCACCGGACCGCGATACCGCTCAGCCATCTCATAAAGCTCCCAGCAGGCCCGGCATTCCCGGAGATGCTCGCTGATCCGCAGCCCGTGATAGCTTAAGTCTGGCCCGATCTTGTGCTGAATGATCATACCGTTTCGCATTCGAGGCTTACCGATACAACCTTCCACACACCGAAGGCCAAATTCCTCCTCCTTCGCTTCGCTGTCGCGCTGGAAGGCGTGAATCGCCGACGCAACATGCCGGTCGTAGAAACACGGTTTGCACTCCAGGGAGTGTAAAACCAGACGATAGAAGTTCTCGCCATCCATACGCCCAAGTTCTGCGTAGGTGGTAACGATGCCACCATTGCTGCTGTCGCCCACACAGCCGGACACTACCTCAAGCATTTTGGCCTCCTTCTTCACACCAGAACTTAGATATATATAACACAACTTTTTTACCAATGCCAAGACGATCTTTCCAGAAATATCGCAAAAATTTACCTACCGTATACTTAATTCAACCATCCAACCCAAAAAGAAAAAGGGCCTAAGCCCTTTTTCTTTCACGCAAATCTATTTCTTTGCAATTGGCACCTGAATTTCCGTGAGCCAATCAGCCGGATCCTCCTTATTCCATATACCATCGATATATGACTCCCGAGGATTGTCAACAATCCTGTACCCATTTCCCTCTATCCAGCTAAATACTGCCTCATAGGATTTCCCGATCGTTGAATAAGGACCCTTGTGTAAAATACAGGCTGCTGTAGGAAATGCCTTAATCAGTTTATAGCTAACCCCGTCAGCGCTTGGCAGCCTCTCCTCAACCGCCTGACAAATTTCCACATCAATATCTTTCTCTCGATATTCTCCGTCGTGGTAAATCGTAAAACAATACTCTGGCACGGCACACCTTGCTCCGTGTTTTGCCATTAACTTACCCATCTTGGGATAAAAATTATTAAATTCTTCGTAATTCGGAATCACTTCTCTCATTGAAGCCACAATTACCTCTGGCAACTCTTTCAATATTACATTGCTTTCCATCTTTCTCTCCAACTTTATATTATTTAGATATGCATCAATCCGTCGTGCTTTTTGTTTTTCTTCATCGGCCAGCCGCTCAATTTCCTTTTTCTTATCAGCCAAAAATTTAACCAACTCCTCCTCGCTGAGATCCTTTAAAATAACTTTTTTAATCTCATCTATGGAAAAACCAATCTGTTTAA
>JAKJEK010000039.1 GCA_022705465.1 Patescibacteria group bacterium
CCAAACGTTGCTCCACTAGCAACAGGCGGGTTTTTTTATGGCTTAAATAAGATTCGGGTTGATATTTTAGGGCGGATCTTGGATAATAAAGTTAAGAAATGAACAGGAGGGGATAGATGGAACGCGCAGCAATATTACTCGCTTCAATTCCGGTGTTTGCAGTACTAATCGATTTATTTCTGTCTCATTCGGTATTTGGAAAAAAGTACCGTCTTTTTGTAGCGCCAGGGGTGATTATCCATGAAATGGCTCATGCTGTGTTGTGTTTGTTAACCGGCGCGAGGATAAAGCACATTGCGTTTTTTGATAAAAACGGTGGGAGTGTTGAGCATACTCCGCCGAGAATCCCGATTATCGGTCAGCTGTTAGTATCTTTAGCGCCATTGTTTGTTGGGTTTGCGTCGATTTACTTTCTATCCAGATACATTGGTATGAGAGAGGTAAGTCTGGCAAATCTGGAGTGGTCGCCAAGATCATTTGAGCAGTTACTGGTGATAGTGCAGGATATGGTCAGTAACATTGATGTGCGTAATTATATCAATTGGGCTTTAATCTATTTGATGCTATCTATTGCTGTGACCATGAATCCTAGCTTGCAGGACATTCGCAATATTGCAATTATAATCGCAGCAGCTGTGGCTGGTATAGCAGGGATGTACCGGTTTACCGAAATCAGGCCAAACCTTGACATCGCCTTGCCGGACCAGGCGATAATCGTACTCTCGACAGTGGTAATTTTGTTGATTTTGAGCCTGGTATTGAGTATGATTATATATGCACTAAGTAAATTATTGCGTATTGGTTAATAAGGAAAGGATGGAATTGTGGTGGATTTTTCCAAAATGAAGGATTTATATGAGCTTCAGAAGAAAGCAAGAAAGCTTCAAAAAGAGCTAAAGGATACCGAGATTGAAGCAACCAGCGCGAATGGCTGGGTAACAGTGGTCTTTAATGGCGAACAACATATGACTGATATTCACATTGCAGAAGAGGCCTTAAGACCAGAGAACAAAAAAGATCTTGAGAAAGATTTAAAGAATACGGTATCACAAGCAATTTCACGCGCCCAGGCGCATGCGGCGGAAAAGATGAAGGAGATCGCTGGCAACCTCAATATTCCGGGAATGTAATAAATGAAACTCATAGTCGGGTTAGGCAATCCAGGAGAGCAGTACGCTAAAACACGTCATAATGTCGGGTTTATGTTTTTGGATGAGCTCGTTCGTCATCCGGATCTAGGTGCGGTAACGGGTATATCTTTTGGAAAAAGCGAAAAGTTCGATGCTGATATGGCTGAGGTTCAAGTAAAGGGACAGAAAGTAATTCTGGCCAAACCACAGACTTATATGAATTTGTCCGGGGAGAGCGTTTCGAAAATCGTTTCGTATTATAAATTAGATGTTTCTGACATTATTGTAGTATCGGATGATGTCGACCTGCCGCTTGGTAAAGTAAGAATTCGCTGTGGTGGTAGTAGCGGCGGCCATAAGGGTTTATCTAATATAATTGACCGTTTGGGTAGTGATCAATTTGACCGGATCAGGATCGGCATAGCTAATCATCAGGGGGTGATTGGAGAAGCCGAAAAACAGGAGAGTCGAATTGATACGGCGGCCTATGTTTTGCAAAGGTTTGATGACAGAGAAATGCCGGTTGTAAAAAGGGTGATAGGGGAAACCGTATCTTATATTGTGCCTTGCTTGTCCGAAAAAGAGTGCGAGTTGCCATCGCACACTCTGACGGTTTTATAAACAAAATACGTTACAGCCGCATAAAGTTGTTATTGAATAAAAAAGACCTCAGCTCTTGTGTGACAGCTGGGGTTTGTGATTATCCCGCAAGTGCGGGTATGATGCCAATCCTGGTTAATCGGGAAGAGAGCCAGGGGAGCCGCGGACTTACTAGTAACAGATGGAGGCAGGGTCTAGAATTATTCTCAACGACCGCTTTCTTACTCCTGCATCCGGAAGGGCTAGAGTGCTCGTTAATGGGAAAATAAAGTAACTATCCAATAACATCAATGCCAGCCATCCAATTGGCTACAGGACCTGTGGTGCCGCAGTGGAACGGTGCGGCGATTATAGCGTGTGTCTTGAAAAGATATGGTGAACGTGGTATAAATTACAGTGTTTTATTAATTGAAGTGGGACCCAAGATCAAGTTTTGGGGTTTGGACCACAAAGGAGTTTCATGGCAGAGAAAGAGGCCAAGGTGTCAGCTGAGGAAAAGGCAGTTGACGAAAAACAGTTGTTGAAAGAGGCTGAAGAGAGAGAAAAGGAACGGAAGGCTGAAGAAAAGAAAGCCAAAGAGGAAGAGAAAGAAGCCGCTGAGGCTGAAAAATCAGAGCAACCTAAAAAGCAGATTCGCAAGAAGCCTGCTCATGGTAAGAAATACCGCGAGGTGGCAAAACTGATTGAAAAAGGCAAAGAGTATAGTGTTGAAGAGGCGCTTGAATTAGTTACAAAGACATCAACTGCCAAGTTCGATGCTACAGCCGAGGTTCATGTTAAGATCAATGATAAAGAAAAAAATATTCGCGGCACTGTAGTAATGCCGGGTGGTACAGCCAAAGAGCGCCGGGTGCTTGGGGTTACCGAAGATAATGTTGGCGAGGTAATCGAAAAAGCCAAGAGCGGGAAGATTGATTTCGATATTTTGGTGGCTGAGGCTAAGATGATGCCTAAACTGGCTGTCGTAGCCAAGATTCTTGGACCAAAGGGACTGATGCCATCCCCAAAGGCTGGAACAGTTGTTGATGATGTTGAGAAGGCAGTGGCTGAACTTAAGGGTGGTAGAGTCGAGTATCGCGCTGATAAATACAATATTGTTCACATGCCACTTGGTAAGATTTCATTTGGGGCGGAGCGCATTAAGCAGAACTACGAGGCGTTAATGTTGCATTTGCCAGCAAAAAGAGTCGAATCAATCTTTATGACGGCAACAATGGGGCCGAGCATTAAAGTGGTCAGAAAATAAATATGCTTTAAATAAAAATACCGCTCAGTAAAAGGAGCGGTATTTTTTGATTAAAAAAGACGGCATATGTGCCGTCTTTTGGTTACGCAGCTAAGCGTTGAAGGAGGCGTACAAGTCTTGAGGCGCGGTTGCTGGCAACCGCGATTTGAAGGAGGCAAGCGAGTCCCATGCTTGTTCAAAACGGGCGATGAAGCCGCGCGTGTCAGAGATAACGACGGCTTGATCTGGTCCGGTGGGGGAGAGGGGATAGAGGACTGGGGGTGTTCCTAGAAAGTACTCCGCACATTGATAAGCCCTGGGTGGCAGGCTTTTGATTTCCTGGGCGGTTTCCAGAAAAAAAGCCAGAAATTCCCGATTCTCGCACCTGATTCCCATCCGATAGGCAGATGGTAACTGGCTGAGTAGTGGAGCCCCAAGGGTGTCGCCAGGCATTCCTGGTGGATTGTCCGACGGTAGCGGTTTGCACCAGGAGAGTAAGGCCAGGTTGTTCCTTGAAACCGAAACAACTGTTTCAAAGATTTCCCATTGGTCCTTGCTGGATGGCAATAGCTTGCCTCGAACCAGCATTATGCTGGTTTGGGTTACCTCCAGGTTGGCGATGTCTGTCGGTCCCAAAAGGTTACTGTAGGTGATTACGTCGGGTCGGCAGATCGCAAACTCATAATCTTTACCGTGCCTTGGCGTAATCAGAACGGAATTTTCATCCGTTTTAGTGATGTGGAAGGTGCGCCGCCGCTTTTTGCGGGGTTGATTCAGGCTGGCAAAGAGCCGCGCGGCACTTTGCAGGAACGGGTTGACGGTATCGAGCGCGAATGCCTCCATCGATTCCTCTGTCTAGCTGTGTTGCGCTAATTAGATAGCGATCTATCCGACTACAGCCCTCAAAAGGCAGCTGTCTGCTGGGGGCTGTAGTCGCTAGCGGCCAGGTGGGATGGATTATAACACAAAGGGGCTATAATGCACAACATAAATAAACTGCCGGGAATAGAGGGTTATGAATATCCTTGCATCTGTTGATGTTTGATTGAAAGTGTAAAACAACTTGACGGGGAAGTACGGTTGTGCTAGTATATGAAACGTCCGTAGACAGCAGGTGTTGTCTCGCAAAACGAGTCGAACTTAATATCCTGCCGAGGCGAAAGTAGTTGGCTTATTGTAGCCGGTTTGCAGAGCTTATTTCTGGAGGCCCAACACAAGAAACCAACAGCTGAACTGTCTGCGGTCGCAGGCATTTTTTATATCTATAAATTAGAGTGAGGAAACCATGGCCAAGACACGCACGGAAAAGGAAGCACTGCTTCAAGATCTGAGCGAACGCCTTGAGGGCTCAAAGTCGGCGGTATTACTCAACTATCAGGGTTTAAAGGTAAAGGAAACCGAGGAGTTGAGACGCGCTTTGAAAGCTAAGGCAGTGAGCTTGAAGGTAGCGAAGGTTTCATTGGCAAAAATTGCTCTCGAAAAATACGGCGTTGAAGCCGACGAGGCAGTTTACGATAAGCCATTTGCTATCGCGTTCGGAATGGAGGATGAAGTAGCGCCGGCAAAAGAGATTGCAGCGTTTGCCAAAAAATACGAAGCGCTGGAAGTGCTCGGCGGCATTCTTGAAAAGAAATATATCGCACCAAGTGCGGTACAACAACTGGCATCACTACCTTCAAAGGAAGAGTTGTATGCCAAGGTGGTCGGTTCTATTGCTGCGCCGCTATCAGGTATGGTCAATGTACTGGCTGGCAATGTCCGCGGATTAGTAAATGTATTAAACGCTTACAAAGAGAAAAAAGCATAAATAATTATTGTTAACTGAGTTTAACACAAGGAAGGAGTCTCATGGCAGACGAAGAGAAGAAGGAAGCAGTTGCCGAGGAAACAAAAGCTGAACCAACCGGCAAATTTGCGGAACTTATTAAACAGATCGAGAATCTTACCGTTTTGGAGCTTTCCGAATTGGTAAAAGAGCTGGAAGATAGATTTGGCGTTTCCGCCGCTGCACCGGTTGCAATGGTTGGCGCAGCTGCTCCAGCTGGTGGCGAAGCCGAAGCTGCTGAGGAAAAGACTAGCTTTGATGTAATTCTTGCTTCAGCTGGTGATAAAAAGATCCAGGTTATCAAGGTTGTTCGCGAGATCAAACCTGACCTCGGTCTTAAGGAAGCAAAAGACCTCGTTGATGGCGCTCCAAAAGAGCTTCTTAAGGGTGTTAAGAAAGAGGAAGCTGATGCTGCTAAAGCTAAGCTTGAAGAAGCTGGTGCAACCGTTGAGGTTAAATAAGTTCATACGGTTCAAAAGAACACTACAATACCAAATGCCCCGATGCGTCGGGGTTTTTGGTATCAATTAACAAAAACGGCGGTTTGCAAACAGAGCCGCGAATTTATAAGATAGATATATGCGTTTTAAGTTACATCAAAAATTAGAGTCCGGAGTTAGAATAGGGGAGATACAGACCCCGCACGGTAGCATTAAGACACCGTTCTTTATGCCTGTGGGTACCGTTGGCAGCGTAAAAAGCGTGTTACCTAGAGAGTTAGATGAAATTGGTGCGCAGATTGTATTGTCAAATACTTATCATTTGTATTTGCGGCCTGGCGAACAACTGATCTCGCAATTCGGTGGACTGCATGAATTTATGCGCTGGAGCAAGCCGATTCTAACCGACTCGGGGGGATACCAGGTATTTAGTCTTGGCGACCGGGGAAAGGAAAAGGATTCTCTGGTGAAGATATCTGCCGATGGCGTGGAATTTAAGTCGCATTTGGACGGATCAAAGCATTTTTTCACGCCGGAAAAAGTAATTCAAATCCAACTTGATTTAGGAGTTGATATTTTGATGCCGCTCGATGTCTGTCCGAGCGGGAAAGCAGACAGGGAAGAGGTCCGGAAAGCAACAGAGTTGACGATTGAATGGGCAAGAAGAGCGAAGGAATATTTTGATAGCAAGGTGGGTCATTTAACGGCAGGGAGGAGGCCTGGGCTTCACGGGATAGTGCAGGGCGGGCTTGATCCTGAACTGAGGCGTTATTGTGCCGCAAAATTGATTGAGATTGGTTTTGATGGGTATTCGGTGGGTGGATTAGCGGTAGACTTGGAAACACGTGATATGTGGGGGATTGTGCGTTTGATGGGAGAAATACTGCCTGAAGACAAACCGAGATATTTGATGGGAGTGGGGACCCCTGATGATATTGTAAAATTAATCCATCTGGGGATGGACATGTTTGATTGCGTACTACCGACACGATTGGCCCGACATGGATCTGTCTACTTGCGAAATAGGGGAGAGGGACTTAGCCCAGATCGGAAGAATTATGATTTGGTTAATATCAAAAATGCTCAATATCGGGCAGATAAGAATGTGCTGGATAATGAGTGCGGCTGCCCGGCTTGTGCCGGTGGATTTTCGCGTGGTTACATATCTCATTTATTGCGGTCGAACGAAATAACCGGATTACGTTTAGCAACACTTCATAATCTGTTTACCTATCTCGAACTTACGCGCGAATATCAGGGAACTGGTGAAATGCGAAGCTAAAAAGTAATTATGTTGAGTAGGGGAGTATGAAAAAGCGGGTTTGAGATAGCATGTGCAATGATGACTCCAGTATTATAAAAATGAGCATTACAGACCTATCTTTGACCTGTTAAATGTGATACAATCGAGGTGAAATAAAAAACAAACGCAAAAAGTATTGACAAAAAAAACCAAATATGATACAATGCAGTGTTCCAGGGTTGAGAAGGCCTGTGTGGAACCTGTAGAACAATACTTACAGAAAGTGCGACAGCGCGCTGTATAACCCATTTCACCTTCGGGTGAACCGTAGGTCCCCCCTCCGCCTGCGGCGGATTATACAGCGCAGTGTCGCACTTCTAAATCTTTGACCAGCAATGCGGTAATGCGTTGCATGGCATCCTGCGAAAGCAGGAACGTAGGTCCCCCCTCCGCCTGCGAAATGCCATGTAACGTAATGCCGCATTTCTTGTGAAATGTGGTATGCAGTAATGCTACTTCTTGGGCGCAAGGTGTATAAGGTTTGTATGTCTTGTGCTCGAGGAGTGGTATCCCGCCATTTCAACTCCTTTCGCCATTGGGGCGCGAGCATCGTTCGCCGCTTCGAGCGGCAGAAGGAGGAGACCATGAGAGTGGGAGCGTTGATCGCTGTGTTCCTGTTCCTGGCAACGCTGCCCGTCCTCGGGCAGATTGATGAAAGTGCGGCGACCTTGTTCGATTCGGAGGGTCGGCCGATGAAGCCGTCCGCCGCAGTGCCTCTGAGTGACGCAACGCCGGCTCCGCCGGTCGTGCGCCATGAGACCCCTGCGCCTTCGGTCGAAAAGCCGGTGCCTGCCGGTGGGTACACCATTGTGCAGGAGTCGAGTATCCGGACCGGTGAGCCTGTTGCGCCTGCAGCGGGAGCGCCAGCGCCGAGAGCGGCCGCCAGGGCGGGTGCCGGTACCTATGTACCGATGGCGGATCGCGGGTACGACGATCTCTGCCGGACCGTCGAAGGTCAGTCCGGTATTCTCGTCAAGCATGCCGAACGCATCACTCGCCTAGAGCGGGAGCGTGGTGCCAGACCGTACGCCGCAACTACCTCGCGGGCGGTTGCTGCGCCGCGAAGGAGTGTTCGGCCTGCGACCCGTGGTGTTGCCGCGCCGAGCGAGTCTTTCCTTAACCGTTGGTGGCGTGCCATCAAGGGTGAGGAGATTCGCGCGACGGCCAATACGGCGTTGGCCACGGCCAAGGAGGCCAAATCCACGGCCGACGAGGCGTTGGCCACGGCCAAGGAGGCCAAGTCGGATGTTGAGGCTCTCAAGAGTGGCTTGCCTCAACAGATCGCCCAGGC
>JAKJEK010000040.1 GCA_022705465.1 Patescibacteria group bacterium
CTAAGCCTGGTTGTTTATTAAGAACAATAACATCATTGTTTTCAAACAAGATATCAAGAGAGATGTTTTCTGGCGACAAGTCGACATCGGCCGTTGGCTCAATAAAATCAATATCAATGACATCACCAGTTTTTAGTTTATAGCTAGGTTTGGTTTCTTGTTGGTTAACTTTGATGTATCCATCGGTTATTGAATGTTGGAAGTAGGACCTTGAATAACTTTCATATTGTTGGGCAAGAAAGGCATCAATCCTAACTCCTTGAAAATCGTCACCAACCAATAAAGATTCTTGATGGGCCTGATGGTTCATACTTCTTCATCCTGAACGGGACTTAATGCTTCGTGGGTTTGATCCAAGCTGGATAGCTGTACTGCTTCAATTTTATTAGCTAGTTTTGAATAACAATCGTTGACCGATGTCATCGCTTTTGCAGAGTTGTTAACGTGTTTGTTTAATACGCTTAGTGTGTCGCCGAGATGAGAAGATTCTTTGCGAATAGTTTTAAGTAGTAATAAGATTTCCTGACTCATTTCAGATATTTTTCTTCCCTCAAGTCCAAGCATGATGGTGCGGAGATAGTAAAAGAAAGTTGAGGGAGAGCTGACAATAACGTGCCTCTCGGCAGCGTATTCAAACAATTCATGTTCATTATTCACTACCTCGAAGAATATTGATTCGGAAGGCAAATACATAAATGCAAGATCGGTTGTGCCTTCGTCCGGATTAAGGTATTTCTTGGCTATTGCGTCGACGTGAGATTTAAAATCGTTCTTGAATTTTTTACGATAGGAATCTTTATCGTTTTGCGACGAAGCTTTGAGCATTTGGCTAAAATTTTCTAGCGGGAATTTGGCGTCGATCGGGATCTTACCTGCCTCAAGATGAATGATGGCATCAACAATTGCACCGTTTCTGAAGGCATATTGAAGATCGAAATGTTTTCGAGGTAGCGCTTGTGAAAGTAGTTCTTTTAATCCCTGTTCACTAAGATTGCCTCGCAACTTAGGAGAACGTAAAAAATTTTGGAAGTCGCGCAGTTGTGATCCGATTTGCTGCATCTGACCCAATTCACGACCAACTTGAGAGAGTAGATAGGCCGCATTATCTAAGCGCTCGTTTATGGCCTGGTTTGTCCGGTTTATATTTTCAACAAAGTTGTTTTGTAGTGATTGGAGGTTGGAATTGAGCATGCTTAATCCAAGATCATTTTTGCCCACATTGCCGATTTTTCGGATCAGGTATAACAGCATTGTGGCAACTATAGTTAGTATTACAATTAACGCAGCAACCAACGTGATGAGTAAGTTGTCCATTGTTCCCTCGCTAAATTGACTGTATTGGTGATGTTTCCATTACGTTTTCTATTCTCTCTCAATTAGCGCTGATTTTCAATATTTGTTCGGTATTTACCAATAAGAAAAGGCCTATCTCTGTGAGATAGGCCGGGTTGTGGTGGACGATCGGCCACCGATGCCGAAGAACGGCGTCTCTGCAACGCAGAGAATGATGGCCGATCGTCCACCTATCCGAGAGCTCATTCCATCCACGTGCTAACCACGCGCCATCCCAATCTCAACTCCCGGAAGCATCCATAGAAGAACACAGTCACTGACCCATGACCTGCGGTCTCGTTTTGGATGTCGAATGCAGTAGTATACGCTAGCCGCAATCGCGAGAATAATTGTACACCAAGATCAGACAGGTATCAACCCAAGGTGTTAATGGTGGTGATCGCGAGTTCTATGTTGAGGAATCCGGGCAAATCTCTTTGAATGGGCACCAGCGGCAGGCCGTGAAGTCTGGTTTTGCCTCTAGATTGTTACTTTTAATGCCGGTTATTACATCATGGATAAGCGATTTAATATCGTTGAGTTCCGATTCGGAATATATTTTTTCACCCTTAAGACGAGATTCAATAAAGAATAGTGTTGTTCTAGGAATGATGCCATATTTTTCCCACCAGGCAAGGGCATATATTTTCATCTGCATAGATTCATTGATTTGCTTATTGGCATCTTCTTGAGTCGTAACATTTGATGTCTTGAAGTCACAGATTTCCGGTATATCGCCATCCTGGTAAATAAGATCATAGCGCCCATTAATCAGGACATCCGGTTGAGAGAACTCAAAGGGAACCTCAACACCGCTGGGAATTCTTGAATCGTCTTTAACTTCCTCGAAAAATCGGGTTAGGGTTTGAATGCCCGCTTCAAATCTAGACTTTTCGTGTTCACGACTAACAAAGCCAAGGCTGTGGAAAGCTTGCTGGAAGTCAAGGATTAGCTGTTGCAGATTCGGGCTATCACCTTTCATTTTGGCAGTAAAGTATCGATTTAGTGCTGCATGAATGGCTGTGCCGTAAATCAGCGCATGGTTTTCCAAGAGTGGAAGCTGAATAATATGGGCAAAATAGAACTTTTTGGGGCAGGTGTTGTAATCATCGATTTGCTGGCGTGACATAAATAGACGGTCTCCCTGGAATTTATCGGGAAGTTTGATTATCTCTGTTTCAACTTTCTGGAAGCGGGATATCTTTTCTTCGTGGGATATGGCAGGCGGTGTGGTTTCGGGATTGGTTTCTGGTAATGCTTCCAGGACGAAAGGGGAAATTTTTTTCTTTCTTTTGCCACCGTAGTCATTGGCCATAGTGAAGAATAGATGTTGGCGAGCCCTGGTTATGGCAACATAGAACAGTCGACGTTCTTCTTCTAAATGAAAGTCACCTTCAGGCAAGCGTTCTTTAATCAATTCTTCTGGTATTGGGATAGGATCTCGTTTACGACGGCTGGGAAATCGGTCGGATACTGTGTTTGCAATGAATACAACTTCCCATTCAAGACCTTTGGAGGCGTGTGTGGTAAGGATATTAACAGCGTCAAGATCGGGGTCAATATCACTTACAGTGCTTTCTTCGCCGTATTCTTGCAGCATTTCCAGGGTTGATAGAAAAGATAGCAGGCTTTGGTCTTCTGTGGAGCGGTTGAATTGAGAAATTAGCTCAAAGAATTTGGCAATATGTTTAATTTTTAATTCGTTTTCGACTGTTTGATCAGACGCGATTCTTTTCAGATATTGTTGCTGGGTGAGGTAGTCATACAACAACTCTCCGACATTCAGCTGATTGATCTTATCGCGATAGGTTTTGATATCGTTGTAGAGAGTGACTATTCTTTCGTTGCAGTCAGAACCGGTGAGGATGCGATACTCTATGATCGAGTAAACAGGACGATGACTGCGTTTGGCCTGAGAAAAGATCTCCGCGAGCGTGTTGGGTGATATGCAATATAGCTCACTAACGGCCAACTGATAGAAGCTGAGATTGTCGTCATTGTAGGCCAGTGATTTAACTAGGGCAATCAGCATTTTAATTTCTGGTTGTTTAAAAAGGCTATCCGCGCCGGAAAAAATATACGGCACACCAGCGACATTGCAGGCCTGAATAAACGGTTCTGCGTGACTATTAGCTCTAACCAGAATGGCAAAGTCTCTATAACGAAGGGCGTCGCGTTGTTTAATTTCCTGAATTGTCTTAATAACAGCGTCGGCCTCAGAAGAGAGTGTATCTAAGACAAGTATTTCTGGCACTTGGCCCCTTTTCGGGGATATCAGGCGCTTATCGATGTTGTTCTTAACCTCCAAACGATCGGGATTGTTGTGTTGTATCAGTGTGTAAGCAGTATCCAGTATTTCCTGGGTTGAGCGATAATTGGAATTGAGTATAACTTCTTTAGTGTCGGGATAGCTATCTTTAAAATCAAGAATATTTGATATTGAAGCACCACGGAAACGATAAATTGATTGATCGTCATCCCCTACTACAGTGATGTTGCGTTCGTTATGAGCCAGTAATTTAACAATTTCGTTTTGAGCGTAGTTAGTATCCTGGTATTCGTCAACCAATATATACCGGAAACGTTATCGACATTCTTTAAGTACGGCACGGTTGGTCTTAAGTAGATGGTGACTTAAATAGATTAAGTCACCGAAGTCAAGATTTCCGGACGTTAGCATTAGCTGCTGGTAATGCTGATAGGCTTTAGCTAGTTCAGACGTCTTTTCTGCCTCGATGATTTCATTTTCGTCAACTGCTGCGTCAGTTTTGCTTTGAGCAAAGGTTAAATAGGCTTCAGGTGAGATTAATTCATCTTTCAGACGAGAGAAGTGATTTAGTAGTGCTTCAATATGGGTGGTGGGGTTGGATAGCGGCCGATAGTGCTTTAATTCGAAGGTATAGAGGTGGTGGCGCATGAAAATTGCTTGTTCGGTGCCGGTTAGGATTTTGAAGTTTGCCGGGAGTCCCAGCTCAATCGCGTAATCGCGAAGTATACGATCGCCGAAGGCGTGGAAAGTTGAGATCCACATATCAGTACAGCCATATGGCACCAGAAGGTCAACCCGTTCCTCCATCTCTTGCGCTGCTTTCTCGGTGAATGTGAGGGCAAGAATTTCCGAGGGTTTAGCCCATTGCTGTTCGATGATATAGGCAATGCGTCGGGTTATTACTGTAGTCTTGCCTGTTCCTGCCCCAGCAATAACAAGAAGTGGACCACTTTTGTGTGTTACTGCTTCAATTTGTTGGTTGTTGAGTCCGCCCAAGATTGAAGATTGAGCCTGGTTGAAGTCAATGGCTATTTGCATGAGCACTATTATAACAGGCGTTGCTTAAACTACCCTGTGGATAGCTTAAGAATCTGCTATCAAGTAACAAAAAAATCCCTTGATGTTGAAGGGATTTTTTGAAGATCTTTACGGTTCCCTCATCCTTTTGCAAGGATAAGGGATACCTTAAAGAGCTTTGATGCCGCTAGCAGTTTTTATGCTAACTGCAATCAACAATTATATTGTAACATATAACAAATAAAAAGTCAATAGTTTAGTTATAAGTTATTGTACGTCTGAACCCGATTGTTTGGGAGGGTCTTCTTTCCAATAATGTTTACCTTTTAGGTTTTCGGGTAGAAATGATTCACTGGAGTACATTTTATAACCTTTTCCGAAGCCAAAATCTTTCATTAATTTAGTAGGAGCATTGCGGATCAATAAGGGAATTGGGTCGAGTCGTTTATTGATTACGTCGTGTTTGGCTGCGGAATATGCAGTGTCAACGGCCCGAGACTTTTTGGCGAGCGATAGATAAATTACCAATTCGGCAATTATTACGTTAGATTCCGGCATGCCAACAAAGTGAACCGCTTGTTGGGTAGCCGTTGCTAGAATCAAGGCCTGAGGGTCCTCGAGACCAATGTCTTCGGCAGCGCAGCGAATTAAACGCCTCATAATATAAAGAGGGTTTTCCCCGGCTTCGAGCATGCGAGCAAGGTAGTGCAATGCAGCGTCAACATCAGAATTACGTATAGATTTATGGAGGGCAGAGATAGCATCATAGTGGCCATCGGCCCCTTTATCATAGCGAATAAATTTTTGTTGGATAGCTTCCTCTGCCAGTTTTTCGTCAATGACGATTTTGCCACCTTCAGGAACCGACGCAATAATAGCTAATTCGAGAGCATTATAAGTATCTCTAGCATCACCCTCGGAGATTTCGGAGATATGTTTAAGAGCTTTGTCCTTGATGGAGATTTTGATAGCTTCGTCCGACGAAAACAACTTAGGAAAAAACTCGTGCGGGTTTTTGGAGATAATACTAAGGGCTCTTTTTATGATGGTTCTTGTGTCGTCAACAGAGAGTTCGCGAAAATGAAAGACGCGGGCGCGAGATAATAATGGGGCATTGACCTCAAAAGAAGGGTTTTCAGTAGTGGCCCCAAGAAGAATTACCGTGCCGTTTTCGACGTGTGGTAATAGATAGTCCTGCTGAGATTTATTAAAGCGGTGAATTTCGTCAACGAACAAAATGGTGCGTTTTTGATATAGCGCTAAATCATCTTTGGCTTGGTTAATAATTTTGCGCGCCTCCCCTACTCCACCGGTAACTGCCGAAAAAAATACAAAATTTGAATTTGATCTTTGGGCAATGATTCTGGCCAGGGTGGTTTTGCCGCAGCCGGGAGGTCCCCAGAAAATCATTGGGATAATGCGGTCAGATACGATAATGCGTCGGAGAATTTTTCCTTCACCGAGTATATGTTCCTGGCCAACAAAATCATCAAAGGTTTTGGGTCTTAGTTTTTCAGCTAAGGGCAGGTGCGAGTTGTTATAAAATAGTTGTGTATTACCGTTATCCACGAGACAATGATACTACTTAACTGATGTTGTGAGTACTGTTTGGTTGTGGAAAAGTTTAAATGTTTTTGTGTGGTGGTTAGTGATTGAAAAAATCCGACAGTTTGCCGGATGATATTGTTGTTTGGTTGATAGCTGCAGCCTTGACTACCAATACCAAATCTTATTGAGGGGTTGCCCGTTGAAATTGTAGGGTTGGGCGTAATTCATGAAGCTGAAAGTGCCAGCTTCTGTTTGCACAGAGGTTCCGCTTCCTCGGTATCGGTCAAAGCTGATGATCCGTGTTTTCTTCAAGAAGAAAAAGGGTCCCATACGCGCCGCAAACTGGTCGTAATTCCAGTTTACTATAGGCCGATATATGACGTAGTATGTGAACCAGTTGACTTTGCCTGCGTATTCGATGCGTCGTGCGAATAGCAGAAGAACAACACGCCAAAACCAGATAACCATGTTTTGCCCCCTTACTGTTGTCTAGGGGAGAGAATAACAAATAAATATGGCTGAGTCAATATAAATGGAGTACCGCTATTTCTACAAAGATGAGATACCCGTGTAGAGCCGCTGGCAGCATGCTAACTCATTTATTTAATTTCTCAGCCTCAGTCTGGAATTTTTTAGCGCTACCAAAGCTTTTATAGACAGAGAGGAAGCGAAGATAAGCTACCTCGTCGAGTTCTTTGAGTTTATCGGTGACAAGATCGCCAATTTGCCGACTAGGGATCCTTTTTACATTGAGAACTAAAATAGTACGTTCAATTTCATCAATAATCGCTTCAATTTGATCTTTGCTAAAGGGACGCTTTTCAAGAGCAAGCCGGATGCCACGGGCCAGTTTTTCTCGTTGATACTCCTCGGTAGTGTTGTTTCTTTTTAGCACCTGGATTTTTATTGGTTCGCTTCTCTCGTATGTTGTGAAGCGATAATGGCATTGGAGGCATTCGCGACGACGACGAACAAAATGGTCCTCGTCACGAGAATCAAGTACTTTTGTGTCTGATCTTTTACAAGCCGGGCAGAGCATAATCCCCGAAATTATTACAGGATATACCAGACAGGGATTCGGGATATAAACATGTACCCTGGCAGGCCTTCGTATTGCGAGATGGTATATCCCCTACTTAAGTTTGCGTCTGATAAATGCCGGAACTTCAATTTCCTCACTGTCTTCTTCATCAGGTTTTTCTTCCTGAATTGGGGGCGGTGGTGAGATAAAGCGCTCAGGTCTTCTAAGTATTTGGGAGTGTGGAATGTCGGAAACCGGTGTCTCTGGTGCGGCGAAACTCTTTTTATTGGCAAATCTGGCTTGTTCGGATTCAAAACCAGTGGCGATGACAGTAATTTTAACTTCGCCCTGCATCGCTTCGTCGATGATAGCACCAAAGATAATATTAGCGTCCGCATCTGCAGCTTCGGTGATGGCTTTAGCAGCTTCATCAATTTCATACATGCCAAGATCGGGGCCACCAGTAATATTGAACAGAATGCCCTTTGCGCCATCGATAGAAAGTTCGAGCAGTGGCGAATCAATGGCGGCTCGGGCAGCTTCGATTGCGCGGTTGTCGCCTGTTCCATGACCAATGCCCATCAGCGCGCTA
>JAKJEK010000041.1 GCA_022705465.1 Patescibacteria group bacterium
GCGCCAAGGAATTCTTGATATTCTACCGATACACAACCAACGTTGCATTAAATGACAATGGCGACCAGGCAAGATTGATTGATCCTGGCGGCAAGGTGGTATCTATGCTTAGTTATGAAAAAGCCAGGAGGGCCGAGAGTTATTCGTTAGTAGACAACACCTGGCAATGGACAATAGCATCTACCCCAGGCCACGAGAACCTGTTGATCAGAAATATTGGTGCTTTTGGAGCGTTGGATAGTACTGTAGTATCAACAATCCAGGCGGGCAAACAAATGGGTGACGGCGCCATCATAACCATAGCGGGCGAGGTTTCCGCTCCACCACGCAGCCTTTCTGCCCGCTACTTTTACGTCCAAGATGACTCAGCAGCGATTCAGGTTTACTGTCATAGCTGTATACTGCCCGAGTTAATACCCGGAACTGTAATCCAAGCAACAGGAAAGCTATCTGGCGATACGAGTGAACGACGCCTAATAATCGCTGGGACCGAAAATATTTACGTACTTAACTACACCGAGGCGCCAAAACCAAAGAAAGTAGATATTGTTGCAATTGGTGAAATAACTGAGAGTCAGTATGTTATCATTAGAGGTAAAGTTACTAATACAAGCGGTGATACCTTTTATGTCTCAGACGGCACAAGTCAGGCTAGAATCTTAGTTAGAAACAGGTCAGTAGTTAACAAGCCCACCTTGCGTAAAGGGTATGAAGTTGAGGTTGCCGGCATCGTAAGCCAATACCGGGGAGAATTTCGTATATTGCCATTTAGCCGTGGACATGTTAAAATTATTCATCGGACAGGACAAAAACAGCAAAACAGACTACCCAATTCCGGATCAAGCGGATTAATATCACTAGCACTAACAACTCTCATATGGAATATATTGCAACTAGCGAAGAGGCAACTTACAAAATTGCCGAAGAGGTGTTAAAAGGCGCCACTGGCGGTGATATTTTTGCACTTCAAGGAGACCTGGGGGCTGGCAAGACGACATTTGTCAAAGGAATCGCCAGAGCGCTGGGAATTGCTGCGACCATCACTAGCCCAACGTTTGTGTTGTTTAAAGAATATAGCATACCGGAAAATCAGAGTGCGGTCCCCTCACCGATTCAGAAGATCGTGCACGTCGACGCCTACCGGATGCACTCTATAGCTGACGCTGAAGCCATTGGCTTGCCTGAGTATTTTGAGCGGGATGATGTTATGATGTTTATTGAGTGGCCGGAAAGAATTGAGCAAATCCTGCCACCCAGAACAAAATACCTCGTTTTTGAATATATTGATGAAAAAACAAGAAAGGTTGTATCCCACTAATATGATTTTATACATTGACACAACCAAGACAGAAACAAGATTAGCTCTATACTCCGGCAACCAGTCGTTGATAGATGAGCATACAAAGGAGATGAAGTTCAGCCAGTCAGAGGAGCTGCTTCCAGCTATTGATCAGCTCCTTCGCCGAAACCACACAAGTAAGGACAAGCTTCGCGCACTAATCGTCAACCAAGGCCCAGGCTCGTACACTGGAGTTAGAGTGGGTGTTACAACCGCTAATTTGCTGGCATTTGGCTTAAATATCCCGGTATTACCAGTTTCTGGCGATATTGACATTGACAATTTGGCTACTCAGGTCATCGAATTACCCGAAACCGGCTCCTTTTCGGAGCCAGTGATGCCGATATATTTACGCTCACCGCACATCACACAAAGCAAGAAATCATCATAGTGCGGTGCGGGCGTTGGTAGACCATTTGCCGCTGAATATGATATAATGGCGACATTGATATTAACATCAAACACAAACGGAAAGTGCTATGAATGATTTTGTGAAAACCTTACGCAAGGTACCTTTTTATCGTAAAAGGCTTTGGAAAATTGCCTTTTTATTTTTGTCAGTTGTGTTAATTTTCTCCGCGTCGCTTTTCGCTTATGTTTATTCGCAGGGATCCAAGGTTTTCGAAGACGGCATTGCTTCAACATTTCTAAAATCGCTAACAGGTGAAGATGAGCCCGAAGGAATTAAGGAAGGGCGTACTAATATCGTGTTTATGGGAGTTGGTGGTAGCAACCATCCTGGAGGCCAATTAACGGATTCCATAATGGTGGCAAGCCTGGACTCGGAACAAAAGGCGCTAGCATTAATATCCATACCACGTGATCTTTACGTGCCGGTATCTGGACATAAAACCAAGTCAAAAATTAACGAAGTGATGGCAATCGGTGAGCGGGAGAAAAAAGGAAGCGGTCCAGCGCTGGTTAAAAGTACTCTAACTGATCTGCTCGGTATTCCAATCCATTACTATATCAACATCGACTTTGCAGGTTTCGAAAAATTCATTGATGAAATCGGTGGTATCGATGTACTGGTTGACAAGACTATTTACGACCCACACTATCCAGATAAATCAATGAAGGGCTATGAACCCTTTTACCTTAAGGCTGGGCAGCACCATCTAAATGGCGCAATAGCACTCAAGTACGCCCGATCACGCCAAACTTCATCGGACTTTGACCGGGCGGGAAGACAACAAAAAATCGTCCTTGCGGTAAAGGAAAAGATTCTGAGTTTGGGATTTTTAGCCAACCCTAAAAAGATTATGGATACGATTGCTATTGCTGGCGATCACGTACGAA
The DNA here is from genome assembly GCA_022705465.1 of Patescibacteria group bacterium. Taxonomy (GTDB): domain Bacteria; phylum Patescibacteriota; class UBA1384; order XYA2-FULL-43-10; family 1-14-0-10-43-13; genus JAKJEK01. The sequence continues at coordinate 2,639 of JAKJEK010000041.1, forward strand.
CCGACATTTCCCCTACTGATATTAAGTCGCTCGCAAAACATTTTAAGGAGATTGATAATAGTAAAACTATTACGAAAGTATTATCAAACGGCAACAACGGCCCGCTGGTATCCGATTCGAGCAGTGGTACTTATTTACTACTTCCGCGCAACGGTGATTACGGCCAGATTAAGCATATTGCACAAAATGTATTCTCGACGGAGCAAACCGAGAATAAAGCTGATATCAAAATTGAAGTGCTGAACGGTTCAACCATCACCGGCCAAGGACTAAAATTAGCGAATATTCTAAAATCTTACGGCTACAGTATAATTAATATTGATAATGCCAAAGATAAGTATCAGCGCACAATCATTTATGATTACTCAAACGGTAAAGCTCAAGGAACAATCAAGTTCCTGAAAGAAAGTTTAGAAGCAGATGTGGTCGAGAAAAGTCCGGAAAGCACCCAATCGGCAAGTATCTCAATTGTGGTTGGAAACAATTACACTGGATTTGCCCAAAATAAAAATAAGTAGGCAGCCAGGGCGAACTACCCACAGATTACGCAACTTATAAATCCTATTAATTCACAAACATGGCCTTTTTGTACCACAAGTTTACGCGTAGATTGCTGATCACTTTAGTGCTGTTCTGGAGTACTTTTTCGTTTTGGTCGCTTAATCCGCTCGGTTTCAGCCGCATCATCGTGGCTGTATTGGGTGTTGCCTGCCTTTATTTTATCTGGCGCGAAATGGCTGCGGCTTTTTTGTTGATCTTCCTCTCTTTTACTTCAGCATACGCGCTGTTCGGCTTCTTTATCCAGTACAATCTTCCAACCTGGCTAGTCATGCTGGCAGTCATGGTAATCTTTGGGTTTCTATTCATGTATAACGAGCAGAAATTGGGTATACTTGGGAACAAACGTTTGATCTATTTAGTACTGTTTGCCCTCATAATTCTGGAAGTATTTTTAATGTTAACTTACTTCTATATAAATCCAATTAACCAGAGTTTGATTGTCGCTACCGTGAGCTACCTGTTCTCTGGTTTTTCTTTATCCATTTTGGCAAAACGAAGTGATATCAAACTGGTTTCTTACGTGTGGATCGCTTTGGCGGCAACTCTGGCAATTTTACTGAGCTCAAATTGGTCGACACCTTAAGTTTGTTGTGTTTTTGCTCGCATTGACATATAATCGATATAGTATAAAAAAATGGAGAGTCATGAACAAGAAGCTGTTATCTTTTTTTAATTCACCGAAATTAGTAAAGACCAAGGAGAGACTCAGGACGCTATCTGATAGTCTGCCTAAGATCAAGTTAAAGCGGATCACCAAGACTAAGCGTGAGAAGGTCGTACGCTCGCGCAAACAAAAACTGGTTGCCGCGCTACCATGGGCATTATTAATTGTCGTTGTCTTTCAGGGCATATTTGCTGTGATGATCTATGGTTTGAAAAAAGAGGATAAAGTTACTCGTGCAGTCGCATCCGTTATCCCCTTCCCGGTAGCACTTGCCAACCACAACGTCGTAACTTACGACGACTACCTCAAAGAAAAAGACTACATCCATCATTTTTACGGTGCTACAAAGCAGGAAAATGTAAATTTTAACGAAATCGATCGACAAATTCTTGATCAACTGGTAGAGAATAAGATTGTTGGTTTTCAGGCTTGGCGCTATGGAATTGAAGTCACCGACTCAGATATTGACGGCACTTTGGCAACCGTTGTGGAGGAAAATGGCGGACAGGAACAGGTAGAAAAGGTACTAAAAGACCTCTACGGCCTGGATATGAAATCGTTTAGACGATTGATTAATAACCAGTTGCTCAGGGAAAAGATTAACGAGGACGTAATTGCTCATGTTACTGCACGCCACATTCTAGTGAGAGTAAACCAGGATGCTTCTGAAGCAGATGTTGCTGCCGCAAAAGCAAAAATCGATGACTATTTGAAACAGATTAAAGAGGGTGCGGATTTTGGCGAAATCGCCAAAAAGCACTCTGAGGATATCGGCAGCAACGAGCAAGGCGGCCAATTGTCCCCATTCGCCAGAGGCGAAATGGTCGAGGCTTTTTCTAACACCGCATTTACCACTCCTGTCGGTGAAATATCCGATCCGGTCAGAACAGAGTTCGGTTGGCACATTATCAAAGTCGAGGCCAGAAAAGGTGTCGTTGAAGATAAATTTATTGACTGGCTTTCTCAACTCAAGAAAGACAGTGTCATTCTTAAATTAATCTAACAAGTATGGCACACAAAAGATTGTTAATTTCAATATTTGCCATTCTGTCGATTGCCGTGGCTTTGTACGGTGTCCGGCAATGGCAATCCAGCTCGAGTTCTTTGCCGATTAGACAAGGGCAGGAAATTAGGTAAATTCCAATTGATTCAACAAAACAAAAAGAGAGTCGTAAGCTCTCTTTTTGTTTGCGATTGTTTTTTTAAACTTCTCTAACATTAGAAATGTTTCAATAAACAACTTCTATTTCAAACGATTATTGATCTCGATAGAGTTAAAGCGATGCCCAGATCCAGCATATCTACCAATTGTTACAATTTTTAGCGCTAACATTGACAAATTGTCTTGTTTTGTGTATAATCACATAGCGCTTCCCATAAGGGGGCGTGCGCTTTCAAAACTTAGGGAGGTGGTGGCTGTGATGTCGAGAAGAAGAGCCTCGGGATGGATCAAGTTCCACGTGGTCGTGTTTGCTGCGTTGGCAACATTCGTTGTTATCAGCGGCAAGGGCATGACATCAAGATCGGTGTTTGACGGAGACATTCCGAAGAGCGATCCGCGAGTCGCGAGCTATCATCTCGTCAAAGAGATAACGCCCGCAGACAACTGGGTCGGTTTAGTACTGTCTCATCCGGACACGATCTATAACCAGCAAACCCTCAACCTGGTGGTTACGCTGACCAGGGCACTTGAGGAGATGCCGGAGATCGTGCCGGGATCGGTCAGGAGTCTGACAACCGTTCATGGTTTCGTCGGAAAGGAAGCCTTGTCGAGCGAACCGCTCATGGGGACTGACGATGCCGACAAGCCCGAACGGGTCAGGGGCCGCGTCCACACGCACCCGATCGCGAGGAAGGAAATGGTATCCGCCGACGAGAGACATCTCATCCTGGGCGGGTACCTGACTCCGGATTTCGATCAGAAGACAGTGGCGGACCAACTGCGCAGTATTGCCAGGCAACACTCCGGACAATCGGAGGTGCTGCCATTCGGCCTTCCTTTTATTAACCAGGAGCTTGATGAAGGTATACTCTCCCAGGCGGTAGTATTCACTATTGCCACCCTGGGGATCATGCTGCTCATCTTCTGGCAACTGGGGATGCTGAAGGCAGGCCTGGTAATGTTTGGATGCATGGTGCTCGGAATCGTGGAGACAAATCTTTTCATGGTGATGCTAGGCATCCCTGAAAGCGTTGTTTCCAGTGCGATACCGACCCTGCTGGTGGCGCTGGGAATCGCCTACTTCTTCTATTTCACCCGGCAGGCGGCTAATGCCAACGGGACGATAGAGGAACGTGTAGGTCTAGCACTTCGTGTGCTGGCCATGCCAACATGGCTATCAGCGATCGCGACGATGATCGGATTCGGCAGTCTTGCCTGGTCATTCCAGATCCTGTCACTAAAGGAGTTTGGTCTGGTCACGGCGATCGGTGTCGGATTGATCGTCTGGATTGCCAGAACGCTGTTTCCGGCAGTCTGCGTGCTGAAACCATCACTGATCCCGCAGGCACAAACCCAATCTGGCAACAAGCATGTCGAGTGGATCACACTTGCCATACTGAATGCCAGCCAAAAACCTCTTGGAAAAGTGTTGGCCGTTGTGTTCTTTGCAGGATTACTCTGTGGAATTGTGCGACTTGATGTCAACACAAATCCATATGAGTTTTTCCCCAAGGATCACCTGGTGACCCGATCGGTCAGGGTACTCGAGACGATCTCCGGCACATCGGAGACGATCGTAGCGATCCATACGGCCGATTCACCACTGCAAGCGGATGTCTTGACCAGGCTTCTCAGACTGGAGCAAGAGATCGAAAAGCTGCCAAAAGTCCAGTATGTATCAGGACTCGGCAAGCTGACTCAATACGCGACTGACCACCTCTACCCCGGTTCAGATAAACTGCCGGAAGGAGTTGGCGCGATACTGGAAATGAGCGTCGCACCAACCGACCTTGACAGGCTGATCAATCAGGATCGGACGGTAGTGTATCTGCGCGTGTGGTCATCAGCCAAGACCACCGACGAGGTTGCTGCCCTTATCCGAGAGATCCGGAGCAAGCTTCAGAATACCGGTTTTGACTACAACGATGTCGCGGTGACCGGCTCAACACAAGCGCCGTTTGTCGCCTTTGGCGGCTACGATGCACTGTGGGTAGCCATCAACGACTACATCGTCGAAGGAAAAATCTGGAACCTAGTGTCTTCGCTCTGGGGTATCTGGATACTGGCATTCTTCTTTGTCGGACAACGACGAGAAGGAGTGTGGAAGCTGGTGCGCCGGGCAACGGTTGTAACCGTACCGCTCGGAGTAGCACTGGTTGCCACAATGGGTGTGATGGGGTGGCTAAATGTCCCCCTCGACCTTGCCTCCTGCGTGATTACCGCAGTCGGTATCGGCGTCGGCGAGGACTTTGCGATCCACTTCCTGCACCACTATCGGCGGCACGGTTCGTTTGCAGCCGCAGCCCGCGATATGGGAGATCTTCTCCTTTACGCGCTGCTGACTGCCGGCGGCTTTGCCAGCTTCGCCTTCTCGGCGTTCTTGCCCTTGCGGCAGTTCGCCTGGCTGGTGTGCGTGATTCTGATCCTGAGCTACCTGGCGGCAGCGCTCTGCGTTCCGCCGCTAGTGAAGCTCTTCGGGATCGAACCAGAGAGGAAGATGGCGTGAGAACTGTGACTGCGATTCTGTTAACGGCATTCGTCATCTCCCCGGCACACGCCGGGGAGTGCGAAGTCCGAACCACGGTGTCGATCAAGGCCTTCAGCGCCGGTACTGAGCGCGTTGAGGCTAAGACCGACGTTTTCGTGAAATACGGGCTCGGCGAGTCAACCGGCGTGGTGTTACAACCGCGACTGTGGCTTGCCGGGTGGGGATCAACCATCAACAACCCCCTGACCGATGGCGG
>JAKJEK010000158.1 GCA_022705465.1 Patescibacteria group bacterium
TACTAGTGCAACCACAAACATATATGGCACACCCGGCAACATCGGCAACAACACTCCGACAATTCCGGGCACCATTAACACTGCAAATATTAGTATCAGCAACCAATGTGGCACATGTCCTCCCAAATTATTTATCACGATTGAATTATAGCCCATTCGTTCGATTCACGACAGCAACTAAACCGTTTAAATACGTTGCCCATCACTTCTATTTATGGTACAGTTACAATATTCTTTCCATGATAACTAGGAAATTTTATCTCATTGCCACAAGGAGCACGATGGAAAACCAACCAAAATTGTTAAGCGGTTTCCAGGACTTTTTACCAGACCGGATGATCGTCCGGAGTCAATTGGTTGAGACCATAACCAACGAGTACAAAAAATTCGGTTATTTACCGCAAGAAACCCCGGCGCTCGAATACGCCGAGTTATTATTAGGGAAATACGGTGAAGATGAAAAATTAATCTATGAATTCACCGACAAAGGCGAACGGCATGTTGCCATGCGCTATGACCTCACCGTCCCTCTTGGCCGCATCATCCAAATGTATGGCAACGAACTTGCCTTCCCATACCGCCGCTATCAGATCGGCAATGTTTGGCGAGCCGACAGACCAGGAAAAGGTCGCTATCGAGAGTTCGTTCAAATTGACGCTGACATCATCGGCGATGACTCAGTTGTTTCCGACACCGAAACACTCCTCACCATTCTCAATACCATGTCTGCCTTAAATATCGACGTTACGCTGCGCATCAACTCCCGGCAGATTTTAAATGCTCTAACCAAAACCTGCAACCTATCAAGCAAAGAGGGTATTGGTATACTCCGCTCAATTGATAAATTCGACAAAATTGGCTGGGAAGGTGTAGCCAGAGAACTTTCTTCTCTAGATTATAGCAATCAAGTTATTGCGACTGTAAAACAATATCTAGACATCCAGGGAACACCCAAAGAGGTGCTGGCCGGATTAAGGTCGCTATTATCACCATCGGAAACACTTGAAAACGACCTTGCTCGGCTCAACGAAACGTTAGACCTGCTCACTAGCGCTGGCATTGACGCGTCCAAAGTCACCGTTGACCCTTCAATCGCCCGCGGCCTAGATTACTACACCGGCCTAATATTTGAAACAGTCTTTAATCCCGACCCCAATTTCGGCAGTATCTGCTCTGGTGGTCGCTACGATAGGCTTATCAAATACCCTTCTGGAGAATTTGCCCCGGCTATTGGTATGTCTATCGGTCTTGACCGTCTGTTTTCCGCCATGAGTACTACCGGACTCCTTCCAGAACCCCATAGCCCAATTCAGGCATTTATCGTTAATTTCGATAAAACTTTGCTCCCCACTTATTTCTCTGTTGCCCAAAAACTCAGAGCTGAAGGTATTTCAACCATCATCAACCCAAATACCAATAAAATTGCTAAACAACTCAAAAACGCCAGTGATCGAGATATACCTTTTACTATCATTATTGGCCCAGACGAGACAAAAAACAACAATGCTGTCGTGAAAAACATGACTACTGGCGAACAAATTTCTCTGT
>JAKJEK010000042.1 GCA_022705465.1 Patescibacteria group bacterium
CAGGAAATCGGTGCCAAAGATCTCGTTCAGGTGGTAGAAGTGTTGTAACAGTCACGCACCCCATATGGGGTGCGTTTTCTTATGTACAAAAGTCTTTACTTACTACCTTTTTTCTTGCGTTTGTTATTGTCTTCGCCCGATACCATTCCTTTGGCTTCATCCCAAGCCCCTTCTGCTTCGTCTGCGGCTTTGTGATAGTATTCTTCGCTTTTTTGTTTCACCTTGTTCCATTCATCTTTCAGGCCACTGTTGTTTTCTTGCTTCTCTTTATTATCTTCCATTGGACTCCTCTTAATTATTAAGAGCATTAAATCGTATCATCGTGCGCTATTTATCGCAAGTTAGACGGATGGCTCAAACAGCCAAAAGAAACCCTCTGCAGAGGGTTTCTTTTGGTGTGGGTTGCTTGTTTTGGGTACTGGGACGGAGTGAATAGTGCGTAATGGTTTGGTTTATTGGCAGGTCAGTAGGTATTAAAACCGGTGCTTACCGGCTGCCTATGGAATTGGGACGAGTGGCTTGATATGCAATAATGCCGGCAGCAGTGGCTACGTTTAGAGAGTTGGCAATGCCGCGCATAGGTATTTCAACGGTTCTGTCGCACATGGTGAGGACATTTTTATCAATACCGGTTATCTCATTGCCAAGTATGATAGCGGTTGGAGAGGGGTAAACAAAATCATCAAAAAGTATACTCTCATCAGTTTGCTCAAGGCCAATAATGTAAGCACCCTGGGATTTTAGTCGCATTACGATGTCTAGAGTGTTATTCGTGTACTGCCACTTCACGTGTTCGGTGGTCCCAAGGGCGGTTTTTTCAATTTCTTTTCGTGGAGGAGTAGCAGTGATGCCACAAAGAAAAAGCCGGGTGATGCCGGCGCCGTCCGCTGTACGAAATATTGCGCCGACGTTATGCATTGAGCGGATATTATCCAGAACAAGATAGATTTCTTTATCGGGCGTGAATTTAGGCGCCGATTGCCTTCGGCCAACCAGTTCTTCTGTAGTGAGTTTGCGCATGGTTTTGGTGTCTAGGAAAGTCGGCGTTTGACTTCTTCGACCAGGAATTTGCTTGGAAGAAGCTCTTGAGTGGATCCAGATAAATCTCTAAGTATGGCTTCGTTTTTCATAGCTTCACGCTGACCAATGATAATGGCATATCTGGCGTTTAATTTGTTGGCCGTTTGCAACTGCTGCCTTAGGCCGTCATTGCATGGAACAAAATAGACATTGATGTCCTCGCGGGACAGCTGATCATAGACTTCTTTTGAAACTTCCTTGGCTTTTTCACCAAGCTGAAGAATACAAACTTCGACACCCCGGCTGGCGGGCGGTTTAATTCCCTGCTCTTTGAGCAAACGAATGATTCGCTCAATACCGCAAGCGAAGCCAACAGCGGGTGTGCTGGTTTCGCCAAGCATCTCAACTAATCCGTCGTATCGACCACCGCCGCAAATAGTATTTTGGCGATTGCGATCATTTTCAACGGTTATCTCGAATACGGTGTTATTGTAGTAATCGAGACCCCGAACCAATTTTGGATCAAGATCATAATGAATATCAAAGTAGTCGAGATATTCCAGAGTTTGCTGGAAGTGATTTCGGCACTCATTGCAGAGCGAGTCTAGAATAATTGGAGCGTTTTCAGTAGTGTTTTGACATTGTTCGCGTTTGCAGTCTAGTAATCGCAGGGGATTTTGCTCGTAGCGCTGTTGGCAATCTTCGCAAACATTGGCAAGCAGCTCTTTATAGTATTTTTTGAGTTTTGCCAAATACTTTGGCCTGCATTTTGAGCAGCCGATGGAGTTTGCAAACACAACCAGATTCTTTAAGCCAAGGCGTTTCAATACTTCCCAAGCTGACATAATGGCCAGATAATCGGATTTGGGAGAAGCATCACCGAATATCTCAACTCCAGCTTGATAAAGCTCTCGGTAGCGGCCTTTTTGCGGACGTTCTCGGCGGAACATGGCGCCAATGTAATATAAGCGAACTGGTTGAGACCAACTAGACATCCCGTGTTGGATATAAGACCGGACAACGCCGGCGGTACCTTCTGGACGAAGGGCATAGGAACTGTCCTCAGATTTCTCCGGCGAAGACTGAAGTAAAAACATTTCTTTTTGGACAATATCGGTTTGATCCCCTAGCCCACGGTTGTATATGTCAGCATTTTCGAAATGAGGAAGATCAATCTTTTGGAAACCAACACCTTCGAGTGTTTTTCTGGACACATCCTGAACCATTTGCCAATAGGGTTGATTTTCGGGCAAAACGTCTTTTGTGCCCCTGGGTGCCTGATAAGGTTGTTGACTCATACGTTCTCCAATATTCTATTTTCCTTGGCGATAATCGACCAGGGTTTATGCTTAGAGTGCTATTTTTTAATAGTTCTGTGGCCTACGCTAGTGCCAATAGTAACAAGTCTATAGTGAAAAATCAAACATTGTGGAATTTACCGCTAAAGGTCGATCAGTCTTCTTTTGTCAACTGAGGAAATACGCCGGCAATTTTTGCGATGAACCTTGATGACATGCTCTTTGCTTAAATAGCCGATGATGTTGTGATCCTGTTCTGATGGTTTGCAGCACCCAGCAAAGACATGTCTGATGTGTTTCAGGGCAACGATTCCTGGTTGGTCATCGGTTTTGGCGGCGGCTGTTTTTCTGTGCTCTGTGGTACTGAAGTCTGGATGGAGAACTTTTACTAATCTAACCTTGTTTAGAGCTCCTTCAGCGATAGCTATCAGGGCTGCAGTGAGGTCCTGGTAAGGCAGGTTTGATTGTGCGACAAGAGTATCCGCCTTGGCGCGATCGAATGCGGGTAGCCGGTTTTTGCTCAATACCTCGCTTATAATTTTCTCACCGCTGGTAACAAGAGCATCGTGGTTTTTAGTTCTAAGTGCAGTGCGAATATGGTGCTTTGCGCTTGATGTTTTCACGATTTTTAACCAATCGGGAGAGGGCGAGGCTTTTTTGGATGTAATAATTTCAACAATATCACCAGTTTGCAGCTGGGTGGAGATGGGCATGAGGCGGTTATTAATTTTAATACCAGCACAAGCGTTGCCAACTTCGCTGTGGATCTGGTAGGCGAAGTCAAGTCCGCAGGATCCTGATGGTAATTTAACGATTTTCCCTTTGGGCGAGAATACAAAAACCTGTCGAGAGAAAAGTTCTTCCTTAATTTGTTGAATAAGCTCTTTTTTATTGTGGATGTTTTTGATTTTGCCAAGTTCATCAAGCCATTCTTTTCGGTTACGTTCTGCAATTCTAATATTTCTCTCCGTGTGGCCATCCTTATAACTCCAGTGGGCAGCAGGACCGTATTCGTTGATTTCATGCATTTCAACAGTTCTCATTTGAATTTCGAAAACATTGCCGGTAGTATCGCTGACAGTGGTGTGCAGGGATTGGTATCCGCTTTCTTTGGGGCGGGCAATGTAGTCGTCAATCTGTCCAGGTAGCGGTTCGTAGAGATTGTGAACGATTCCCAAAGTTTTATAGCAGTCCTCAACAGAATAGACAATGATACGAAGGGCAATAATGTCAAAGATGTTATTGATACTTTTGCCTTGCTTCATCTTATTGAAGAGGCTGTAGTAGTGTTTCGCCCGTCCGGCAATTGAATCATACTTGATTCCGGCTTTATCCAGAGCGGTTTTGATGACCGGAATAACATCGTTAATTACTTTTTGAGGATTTTGGTAGGCAGGTTTGGCAACTTTAATAAACTGCTGATATTCATCCGGGTAGGCATAAGGGAAAGAGAGGTCTTCTAGCTGGCCTTTCACCACGCCCATTCCAAGACGTTCGGCAATAGGAGCGTAAATTTCAATTGTTTCTCTAGCGTAGAATTGCTGTTTGTGCGGGGCTATCCACTGTAAGGTGGAAACGTTGTCGAGCCGGTCGTATAGTCTGATAATCATGACTCGAATGTCGGAGGCACCAGCCAGCAAAATTTTCCGATAGTTATCGACTTGCTTTAAAAACATTTCTTCATTGGACAGGGTGAGTGCTTTGCTTTTAGCACGTAGGGCGGCAATCTTTGAAACTCCGTCTACGAGATTAGCAATCTCGGTGCTAAAAGTTTGCGCAAGCTCGTCATAGGTAGTGCCTGTGTCTTCGAGTGTGTCATGAAGGAGGGCGGCGGCGACGGTTGGAGCATCATAATTGTCCTGGGCAATGCGCGAAGCGATGTTAACCGGGTGTGTGATGTAAGGCTTGCCGGATTTTCTTTTTTGACCATGGTGTTTTTCGCGTGCGAATAGATAAGCACGAGAAATCAACTGCTTTTCTGTAGAGGAAAAGCGCTGGATATGGATGTTCAGCTTTTGGGGAATCGTGCGCGTGGCCATAGAACATTCACTGATTACTTCGACACTAATCCCAGCGACCAAAGCGAACTGAAATTGGTCGCTGGATTATTAGTAATGATTTGATTGTGCGTTACTTGATGGCAGCTCGTTTTACTCGTTGTTTTTCAATGGCAATTTTATCACTTTTAACTGTTATTTTCACGGAGTTGCCAGTATTGATGGATTCGCGCAAAATCTCTTCGGCCAACAGGTCTTCAATATTATCGGCGATGATCTTTCGAATGGGTCTGGCGCCAAAATCGGGATTGAAGCCGCGTTCAACGATCCACTCATAAACACTTGAATCGATCTTTAAGTGGATCTTGTGATCCGAAAGACGGGTGATCAGCTCGTTTAGTTGTAGTTTAGCGATTTCCAGAATTGACTCCTTGGAGAGTGGTCGAAAGATAATTATCTTATCAACACGGTTGAGGAATTCCGGACGGAAAAACTCTTCGAGAGCAGATTTGACGTTGTCTTTTAGTTTGTCGTATTGGGCTTTGTCATCATGCGAATGACTAAAACCAATGGCTGCCTGTTTATTAAGCATGTTGGTGCCGAGGTTTGATGTCATTACTAGAATCGTGTTTTTGAAGTCGACTTTTCTGCCACGAGCATCAGTTAGCTCACCGTCTTCCATGATTTGCAGAAGAATATTAAAGACTTCCGGGTGGGCTTTTTCAATTTCATCAAACAAGATGACTGAATAGGGATTGCGGCGAACAGATTCGGTTAGCTTGCCGCCCTCTTCGTAACCGATGTAGCCTGCCGGTGCGCCAATAAGACGTGATACGTTATGGCGTTCCATGAATTCCGACATATCGATTTTGATCAGAGCATTTCTATCGCCAAGTACTTCTTGGGCAAGAATTTTGGCTAATTCGGTTTTTCCAACACCGGTGGGCCCAAGGAAGATGAACGATCCACTAGGACGTTTTGGGTTAGTAATGCCAACCCGGGCACGACGGATGGCTTTTGAGACTTCCGATACAGCTTCATCTTGACCAACAATATATTTATTGATTCGTTGTTCGATATCAAGGAATCGCTTCTTTTCCTGGACAGTAAGCTCTGTAACTGGAATGCCGGTCCAGCGTGATACAATACCTGCAATCATGTCGGCAGTAATGATATGTTGTTTGCCTTGTTTATCTTCGAGTTTTAGCTGACGGATGTTCTGCTCGATGGTAAGTTCCTGTTCACGAAGTTTTGTCGCTTTTTCGTATTCCTCAGCCATGATGTAATCTTCTTTGCGACGCAAGATCTGGCGTAAGTTTTTACGCAGCTGTGCTAATTTAGCAGTAGTTGGCGAGATGATGTTGGTGGAGGCAGCTGCTTCATCAATTAAATCGATGGCTTTATCTGGGAGAAATCTGTCGTTGATGTACCGTTTGGAGAGGTTTGCCGCCGCTTCGATTGCCTCGTTGGTATACTGAACACCATGGAATTTCTCATAACGGTCGCGTATACCGTTTAAGATATTAATTGTTTCTTCGACAGTCGGTTCTTTAACCAGAATCGGTTGAAATCTACGTTCAAAAGCAGCGTCTTTCTCAATGTGTTTTTTGTACTCATCAAGAGTTGTTGAGCCGATTAAGCGCAATTCACCTCTTGCCAACATTGGCTTTAATAAGTTGGCGGCGTCGATGGATCCCTCGGTTGATCCGGCGCCCACCACTGTGTGAATTTCATCTATAAACAGGATGATATTGCCGTTTTTCTTGATTTCGGCCAGTAATTTTTTAACTCGGCTTTCGAACTGTCCTCGATACATCGTGCCGGCTAACACCGCGCCCATATCGATCGAAAGAATTTCTTTGCCGGTGAGCTTAGATGGCACTTTACCTTCTACAATGCGTTGAGCGAGTCCCTCGACAATAGAGGTTTTTCCTATTCCGGGTTCACCGATCAGGATTGGGTTATTTTTGGTACGACGGCATAGGATTTGGATCAGCCTTTCGGTTTCATCTTCACGTCCGATTACCGGATCAAGCTTGCCGCTCTGGGCAAATTTGGTCAGATTGGTGGTGAAGGAGTTCAGGAATGATTCTGATCGGGTTTTGGTAGTGGTTTGGCCCGGGTTAGAAAACGGTCCCATGGCGCCAAAGGAATCAAAATCAGCTGATGTGTCGCCCATTGTTTGTTCAAATTCAATATTGTTAGGTTCATTGTCTTGGCTCATCGCTTGCAAGGTTTCTTTGATGCCACCAAAAATGGTTTCAATCTGTTTTCGAATATCTTCTGGCTTAACACCAACACGTTCAATAACGTTATAAGCATTGAAGTTCTTGTTGGACAAAAGAGCCAGCAAGAGATGTTCTGTGTCGATCGAATAATGCCCGTATTTCGATGCGATGGAGACTGCGAGCTTGATCGATTCTTTGGCATCTTCGGCTAGTCCATCCGGCGCCCTTTTGCTTTGTTCTTTATTTACAAGCGATACTAGAACCTGGATACGGTCTGAGGTGACATCAAAACTGGTTAAAATTTCATAAGCAAGGCTTTCCTTGGTGAGAATTAAGGCTAGCAGCTGATGCTCAGTATTCATAACTGTATTTTGTTCGCGGGCAATTCTTTCTGCCGTAACCAGTACCCGCTTAAGGTTGTCGCTGAACTTTCGGAAAACATTCATATCCATAATTTTTTCTCCCTTCTATTCCCTCGTAACTTGATCGGGAAACACTCGGTATCGCGGAAACGGATCACAAAGTAAAACATCTGGTGTAGTAGTCCAAAATGTTTACTTTTAAGAGATGATCGCATATCAAGATAACTATCTTTATGATACGAGATCGGCAATGCGGCTAGCTTGATAACTTGGGTTATTCTTCAATTTCTTCAGTCACTTCAATATCGATCCCCCAGCCGGTTAGCTTGGAGGCCAAGCGAACATTTTGCCCGCCTTTGCCGATAGCCAATGATAGACTATCTTTATCCACATATACCGTGGCTTTGTTATCTTTGGCGGAAATAACAATTTTTTGAGTTTTAGCCGGAGAAAGGGCGTTGGAGATGAATTGTTCAACATCTTCATCCCACAGAACGATATCAATTTTCTCTTCTCCAATTTCATCAAGTACGGATTGGACGCGCGTACCACGCTGGCCAACACAAGAGCCGACCGGATCGATTTTTTCTTCTGTCGCTACAACAGCTAGCTTGG